>VXXH01000848.1 GCA_009835515.1 Candidatus Poribacteria bacterium | reverse complement strand
AAATAGGTTTTTCCTTGCTATACTGATATTTGACCGCTTGTTCTACAACTCTTACCACACCTTAGTCCACACCTATTCATAGGAGGCACCTAAAATGAGACATATTGTTTCAATTTGCACCACACTGTTTTTCGTATCAATAGCGTGCGCCATCGTATTTGCGAATGTTGTTGCTGATCCTGTTCTCTATCTTAATGCCGCTGACAACCCTGCGCATCCAAAAGCTTGGAAAAATTTGGGCACTGAGGGTGGTGAATTACTTGAAGCGGATACAGCACCGACACTCGAAGAAGGCGCAATTAAAATTCCAGCACTCGGTATCAATGAACAGAATGTGAAGTACTACACAACCAAAGAATCACTGCAAACTTTTGGAGGTCCACCAGCCAAAAACACACCGCTGTTTTTTGAGGACTGGACGTTAGAGTTTCTTTGTAGACGCAACGGTGACTTCTTTGTTGAGGAACATCATTTCGCCGGTTTCCAGAACAGTCCAAGGGAAGGCAAGCAGGGAATTCGGCTTTGGATCGTTGGTGGTCAAAATCTCGACATATCTATCCATGCCAAGGGCGGGAAGCAGGGTGTTCAACCCCTTAACCTAAAACTTGAAGCAGGCGTATGGACCTGGATATCGGTTGTTGGTACAAGCGGCAAGTCGATTATCGCGTATCAAGACGGTAAAAAGGTCAGCGAACAAGCCGGTTTTGAATTCGACAAGAAGTTACCGATAAACGACATCTCAATCGGTGCGAATTCTTACGATGAACGCCGTCGAACTTTTAACGGATCCTTTGCGATCGTCCGAGCGTATGACAAAGCACTCAGCGAAGCAGAAATCAACCAAAACATTGGCGGCACATTTGCCGTTGATCCAGCAGACAAACTCTCAACGACTTGGGCAAAAGTAAAACGTGGCTATTGATAAAATCGCATGTGCAACGTCCTCTCTCTCCCGATAGCGAGGTTTTGCGGTGTACGCGCCCAAATTTGGTTTCCCACACGCGGAGACCAAATTTTGCTTCGCAGTGAGAATGCTTTACATTTGCGATTTGCATTCCCAGCCTCGCCACCCCTAACTATAATAGATACGAGAAAAATAAAATGTCCCTCATACTTGCTTTCATCCTCAAATCATGGAGAACACAATGAATACATCCTATGAAAGACCCTACAGACCCGTAGATCTGAATACGACATTAACCAAGGCGTTTCCGTTTATGTCCATGGCTGAAAACCTTATGGAAGAAGCCGAATTCGCTACGTCAGGTCGAGCCTCGTTGACGTTAGCCCGAGGAGATGAACTGACACTCGTTCTGGTCGTTATGAAAGCCGGAACGACATTGGAGGAGCATTCGGCACCCGCTGCCGCAGTAGTTGTTATGCTTGACGGAAAGATCATATTTACATCAAGTGCTGACAAGATAACGCTCGAACAGGGTGACGGGGTTACCTTTACAGGCGATGTCCTTCACTCGGTCCATGCCAGCGAAGATAGCGCATTCCTAATTGTGATTGGGGGTAAAGTATCTCATTAGAACGTCGAAGCATAATTGGAGTCAATACGCTGATATGATGTCATTTAAATCTATCTTCATTTCGGTATTTCTTGGAGCAGTCCTGATTACTGTTGTGTTAATCCTGAATGCGAAACGTCCAGCAATGGAAGTAGACCAACCGAGTGCGGATTTTGTGCGAGCGACGGGGAAGTGTGCGGAGTGTCATCGCCGGGAAACGTCTGCAATCGTCCACCAATTTGAACGGAGCGAGCATGCAAAGCACGGCGTAAGTTGCTTGGATTGCCACAGAGCTGTGGAAAATCAGGAGACACAAGCACACCGGAGTTTCACAATTGCGAAGCAACTCACGGCGAAAAATTGTAGCGAATGCCATACAACCGAGTATTCACAGTTTCTCCGAAGCCGACACGCGGCACCAGCTTGGGCAGCAGTATTGGGTGCGAAGGATTTTACAGCAGAACAGATCGCCTTCGCAGAAAAATATCATAAGGGTGCAGTGGAGCGTCCAGCAAATCCTTTAGCGATTGCAGAGGGTGAGAGTGCTATTGACGTTGGGTGTTTGGGGTGCCACGATATAGGTAAGCCGAACCCCGATGGTTCTATTGGGACGTGCACAGCCTGCCATGCACGGCATTCAAGTTCGGTTGCGCTGGCGCGGGAGCCGGAAACCTGTGGGCAGTGCCACATGGGACCCGACCATTCACAGATTGAAATTTACCATGAATCCAAGCACGGTGTGCTTTACAATGCCCAAAAATCGGAGATGAATCTCAAAGCACCACCGAAAGCACTCACGACAGCAGATATGACAGTGCCGACATGTGTGACGTGCCATTTGAGCGGCTTGGATGGCTTGAATGTGACGCACGATACAACCGAACGACTCTCGTATTGGCTGTTTGCGGCGGTCTCTGAGAAGCGTCCGACCTACCAACAAGGTCAAGACGCGATGAAAGAGACGTGCTTAAAATGCCATGCCAGTTCACAGGTAGAAATTTACTATCAGGAGGCTGAAGGGGTTGTGGCTGATACCAACCGTAAAATTTCGGAAGCAGTGGTGCTGATGAAATCGCTTCGTGAAGATGGATTGCTGACAGAAACGCCTTTTGATGAACCCATCGAATTTCTCTACTTTGATCTGTGGCACTATTACGGTCGGACGGCAAAACATGGTGCGTTCATGGGGGGTGCCGATTTTGTCCAATGGCACGGAAATTATGAACTTTTGTTGAAGATGACGGAGTTGAAAAGAATTGCCGGAGAACTCAGAGAAAACGCTGCGAAACCGTAAAGGGTTGGCTGCCAGACTGCTCGACCTTTTTATCATTGCGAACCTTGCGTTTTTGGCACTTGATGTGTTTTTAGCACACTCCGTCAACGCATTTGCACATCCCGCGGAATGGATCCCCTTCTACTTCTCGTTAGGTGCGTCTGTCCTGCTCGCGCTCATACTTTTTGGAAAAAGAAGGCGGTGGCGAGTGTGGTGTCGGTTTGGCGTTGGGTGGGGTGCTATCTGTATCGGCATCTCTGGTATGTTTTTTCATCTCGGCAGCGAATTCTTCTCTGATTTAACGCTCAAGAACCTTGTCTACACAGCTCCGTTTGTGGCACCGCTGGCTTTTACAGGGGTAGGGCTGCTTTTAATCATGAACGGTATGATCCACGATACGGATTTAGAATGGGCACAATGGGTCGTGTTTATGGCGGGCTTCGGGTGGTGCGGTAATTTTATTCTCTCGGTTTTCGACCACGCGCAGAACGGGTTCTTCAATCCATCTGAATGGTTGCCCGTGTTTACGAGTGCCATCGCTGTCGGTTGTTTGACAACGCTATTTCTTGTGCCTCACCGCCCCACTTTCCTTAGGTTTTGTGCCGTTGTTTTAGGCATCAACTTCATCGTGGGTATTGCGGGGTTCTTCTTCCACCTGACGGTAGATCTGCAAGCCCCAGGTGTTACGCAGATAGATAAATTTCTCTATGGCGCGCCTCTGTTCGCGCCACTTCTCTTTCCAAATCTATCGCTCCTCGCGCTCTTAGGTATCTGGAAAATGTCTACTATAAGTGGCACTTTAGGGTGTAATTCCCGTCCCAAGGTCCAGTAGGTGCAGTTAGAAACTTGTAGCGGTAAGATTGTCACTTTAATGTCTGAACTGTGATTTATAGGATTTAGGGATTACTGGGATAAGCGTGAAACCCAACGCTTTGGCTTTGAAGTTCCCGGTATCTTGCGGGTGTAAAGTTGGGTTTCACTCCGTCTGTGGTAGATGCAGTGTATATGAAGCGAGTGCGTTTCTCTATGATTTGGCGGGTTTTGGTGGCATCCGTTCAACCCAACGGACGATCTAAGCACTTGCGGGAGTGTTTTCAACCCTGATTTTTGGAAGACCACCGCAAATCACAATTCATCAACATGTGTCCGAATCTTTTGGAACGCATCTAAAATCAGTTGCATATCGTCTGTATCGCCTAAAAACATGGCGTGGCTGAAACTGCAAACCTCTTCGCGATAAACGCGTTCTGCCTCTGGACAATTGAGCGTGCTGTAGTCGATCGCTTGGTCACCGAGATATTTGCGGGGCAAACCGAGTTGGTCAAATAACTCTGGGTTACCGAAGGGTCCCTCGTTATAGATAGGCTCCCCATGCGCACCGACACCACATGAGATTCCCTCTGCACTGAGTGCTTCCATGAACCTTCCGCGTGAGATACCACCGAATTCTTCGGAGACGAACCGGAAATCCCAATAGTAAAAACACCAGCGTGTGACACGCGCGTCGCGCGGGATCGGATGGAGTCCCTCTATCGCTTCCATGCCTTTGGAAAGATAGGCGATGTTTCGTTCGCGCGTCTCGACCTGTTCCTCAAACCGTTCGAGTTGACATAAAAGCAGCGTCGCTTGGAAGTTTGTCATCCGCATGTTCAACTGTGCGAAGCTGCCTGCTTTTCCTGCGAGTTCTTCGTCGTTTGTTATCACCATCCCACCTTCGCCACAGGTCAAGGTTTTACCCATCTGGAAACTGAATGCACCGAGGTGTCCAATGGAACCCATCCCTTTTCCTCGCCACTGTGAACCGTGTGCGTGCGCGCAATCTTCAATCACTTTGAGATCGTGTTTCTCGGCAATCTCCATAATCGCGTCCATATCCGCAGGATAGCCGCCGTTGTGTACGGGGATAATCGCCCGCGTTCGCGGCGTAATCGCTTTCTCAATTGCGTCGGGTGCAATATTGTAGGTAAGCGGATCAACATCAACAATTACTGGCACTGCATTGACGCAGACAGCCGATGTCCCTGTCGCCACAAATGTGAGTGCGGGGACGATGACTTCATCACCTGCGGTGATACCAGCAGCCTTTAGGGCGCACTGCAATGCTACGGTGCCGTTTGCGAGTGGAATCCCGTATTTTGCATCCTGAAACGCTGCGAATTTTTCACCAGCTTCATCGACTTTCTCGCGTCGGTTCCAGGCACCACTTCGTAAGGTTTCTAAAAGTGCGTTTTCTTCGGTTTCATCAAAGATCGGCCAACTTTTACCTAAACCGCCTTTGACGATGGATTCACCCCCATTAATTGCCAATTTTGTCATGTCTACTTTCTCCTTTTTTTTACTATTCATCGAGTAACTTCTACATCCAGTTCTAAATCCGGAATCTGTTTACGAAGCCTGCGAATTGGGGTCGTATCTTGAATTGGATTACCTTTAATATGTAAGTGCCTTAAATTCTGGAAGTTTTCAACGGTCCTGATGTCTTGGATTTGATTCTGTTCAAGTTCTAAGTTCCTAAGCTGCACCAATCCGGTGAGAGGTATAATATCATTAATCTGGTTGCTTCCGAGTTCCAAACCGGTGAGTTGCTTCAACTCAGTGAGCGGTGTGATGTTCCGAATCTGATTACCTCCGAGCAATAATCGCCTGATTTGCCTTAGATTTGCGAGAGGTGTGGTGTCTTGAATATTATTATTGTTAAGCCCTAAGGCCGTAAGCTGCGTCAAGTTCGCGAGCGGTGTAATATCAGATATCTCATTATTACCGAGCCATAGGCTTGTCAGTTG
>VXXH01000022.1 GCA_009835515.1 Candidatus Poribacteria bacterium | reverse complement strand
TCTGCGTTTCCGCAATATTTCCACCTACAACAATCGTCAAAATAGGAAAACCAAACGAGATATCAAATTCTTGGACCCTCGGATTATCTAAAATCTCCTCTGGCAACTCATTTACCTGCTCAACAGCGGTGCGTATGTTTTCAAGTTCCTTGTCAAAATCCCGGTCGCTTATCTCCTCAAAATCGACAAAGATAACAGAACGTCCTTCTGAAGAGGTAGAAAACAATAGGTCAACTTTGTTGACGTTCTCCTCAATATCATCTTCAATAGGAGCAGTGACAAGCATCTCAACTTCTTCTGGGGAGGCTCCTGGGTATAGCGTTGTCACAACTGCGCTCTGTACTGAGACTTCTGGAGTGAGTTCCCGCGGTAGATTCATCCATGCGTACAACCCAAAAACGATGATTATAATCATCAGGAGATTCGCTAAAACGGGGTTATTCACGGATATTTTGGGGATGGACATGGTGATCGAATTTTATTGTGTGGGATCTGGGTATTTAGGGTTTTACCTACAGACATTTCATCTCAGAAAGGCAAAAATTGTATAAGACGAGGTCCGAAAACCTCGCCTTATCATTTCTCAATCGTCAGCTGGGACTGCGGCACCCAACAGGTCTTCATCTGAAACGATTTGGAACCGTTCTTCTGGGTTTTTCAGGACGAGACCGCGTAGGTCTGTTGTGATTGCATAGAGTGCAGGCATAACAAACAGCGTCATCGTGGTTGCGAAGGAGAGTCCGAAGATGATGGTATACGCCATCGGCATCCATATAGGCGATTTACCACCGAGACCAACTGCCATCGGAATGAGTCCGAAGATTGTTGTGAGTGATGTTAAGATAATCGGACGCAAGCGGATACTCCCACCTTTCAGGATGGCATACCATTTGTTGTAGCCGCGTTCTCGGTATTTGTTGATGAAGTCGATGAGCACAATCGAATCGTTGACGACAATCCCAGAGAGTGCAACGATACCAAACATGGCGACCATACTAAGTGTGGCATTAGAAAGGAGTAGTCCAAACATCGCGCCTATCATACCGAACGGAACGGCAAACATAATAATAATCGGTTGGATAAACGACTTAAATTGTGCACCCAACACGACATAGATTAACAGCAGACCGACGATAAACAGTTTCCACAATTCCGCAAAAGAATCTCGAATCTCATCGAAAAGTCCTCGAAAATCGAGTTGGTATCCTGGGTACAAAGTTTCCACATTGGCGAATGTGCTGATTAACGCCTGATTCACTTTGAAAGGCGTTGTTTTCTGTCTATCTACGGATGCGGAAACCGTAATCGCCCGCTCCCCATCGAATCGACGGATATCAGAATACCCTTTCTCCTCTGTAATGTCGGCGACATCTTTGAGCGGGACAATAGCACCCGTAGGGGTTGCAATCAATAAATTGTTGAGTTCCGCGATGTTTTTTAGGCTATCTTCCTCGTATTTGACGACGACATCAATCGCTTCATCCGCTTCTCGGTAGGTGGTGGCTTTGGCACCTTCAATAGCCGTGCGAACTGTTTGTGCAATTTGGAATGTTGTTAACCCGTATTGATAAGCTTTCTCAGGCTTCAGATAGATACGGAGTTCAGATTTGCCAGTGCGAAAATCATCTCGGATGTCGTAAACACCATCCATTTGAGTGAGAGTGGTTTTCAGGACTTCAGCGAGTGCAGTCAATTGCTCAAATCGGGGCCCCTTTACCTTGACTTCCACGTCTTGCCCTTGTGGAGGGCCACCTTCTTGCGTAATGTAATTCAGTTGTTCTATCCCGCTAACAGTTGCTGTTTCCTTTCGCATTGAGGCAATGATTTCATCTACGCCGCGGGTCCGTTGCCGTTTGGGGGTGAGTTCAATGATGACCTCACCAAAATTGGAGCCATAAGTAACACCTTCCAGGAGTCCTGAAGTCGGTGTATGTATACCGATATTACTGACAATCGCAGCGACTTCACTTGATGGAAGGGTCTTCGCAGCTGCTTCAATTTGTGCTATGACAGCAGTCGTCTCTTGCATGCCGTAAGAAGGGGGCATTTCGGCTTTGACGTAGAATTGCGGAAAATCTTCGCCCGGGAAAAGTTCTTTGTCGAGAACCAAAAATGCGCCAACGCACGCGATCAAACCGATGAGAAGGACACTTCCAACAAAAGCATACCGATATCGGATTGTTACTTTTAGGATCCTAACATATCGGTTCCGTATGAGGTCAAAAAAGGTGGCGAACCACACAAAGAAACCTGTAATTCGGGCACTTAGAGTGAAAGCACTCTGAGATCGGCGGCGGATGGGATCAAACCTACTACGTCCTTCCGGCAGTTTGGCTTTTCCCCATTCAGAGACGTGTGCAGGCAAAATTACGAAGACTTCAAAGAGGGATGCGATCAGGACGAGAATTGCCATGATCGGAACGATCCGCATAAACTGACCGGATACACCGGACATGAACATCAGGGGACCGAATGCGCAGATTGTCGTCAAACTTGCGGCGATAACCGGCCAACCCACTTCTTGCGCACCGCGAATAGCGGCAACTTTTGGGGATTCCCCTGTCTCAAGGTGCCGATAGATATTTTCTATGACGACAATAGCGTCGTCAACGACAATCCCGACGACCAAGATGAGTCCAAACAGGGAGACGCCGCTGAGTGTATAACCCGCGACAGACATGAACCAGAAGGTCGCCATAAACGCAACCGGTATCCCGAGTGCAGCGAACACTGCATTTCGCCAACCAATAAAGAGAAGAAGCATCAGCACAACGAGAATCAAACCGAAAATAGCATTCGTCTCCAAAATGCCTAACCGTTCCTTTAGAATAACAGAGTAGTCGTTAACTGCTGTCAATTCGGCACCTTCGGGGAGGTCGATTTTCCGTTTTTCAACCAATTCGCGGAGCACGGCAACTAACGCGATCGTGTTACCCTCCGTCTTTTTTTGGACACTCAAACTGATAGAAGGTTTTCCACTGATTCGTGATAAGGTTCGCGCTTCTTCATAAGTGTCTGAGACAGTTGCGACATCGCTAAGGCGGAGTGGGGTGCCTGTGGGTTGAACGGCGATGATAGTTTCGCCTATGGTGTCTGGATTTGAAAATTCGCCCATCGTGCGGACCATGAACTCTGTATTTCCGAGTTCCATCGTGCCAGCAGGCAGATTCAAATTGCTTGCCCCAAGTGCTGTGATAACTCCTGCAATCGGCAGTTGATATGCTTTCAAGCGATCAGGGTCTACCTCGATCCAAATTTCCCTTTCACGGAGCCCCGCTATTCGGACAGATGCAACGTTTTTAATATCTAAGATTTCGTCTTTTAAGTTCTCGGCGATGTCCCGCATCTGCGATTCGGCTATGTCGCCGCCGACAACAATTGTCAGCATCGGAAAACCAGAGGAGACATCAAGTTCTACAACTTGCGGATCCTCTAAGATTTCTTCCGGAAGGTCATTTACCTGTTCTACAGCGGTACGTAAGTTTTCAAGTTCTTTGTCGAATTCCCGATCGCTCATCTCTTCAAAATCGACAGAGATGATAGATCTCCCCTCCGAAGAGTTGGAAAGCATTAAATTGATTTTATTGACGTTCTCTTCAATGGCATCTTCAATAGGAGCAGAAACGAGTTTCTCGACCTCTTCGGGTGAGGCACCCGGATACAGCGTCGTCACAGTCGCGCTCTGTAATGCGATTTCTGGTGTGAGTTCTCGTGGTAGGTTTATCCATGCGTACAACCCGAAAATTATAATAATAAGCATCAACATGTTCGCTAAAACCGGGTTGTTCACAGACATTTTAGGAATGGACATAGCGGTGTCGTTTCTCCTTGTTCTTTATGTTACTTTTACACGGTTGTCTTTTGCGAAAACAGGTTTAGGGGCAGTGCTAACACCACCCCATTTTGAATTTGCTGACGGTTATTGGTTCGATTTGAGATGACCCCAGGTGGTTGCCAATTTGCCTTCTGGATCGACTGCGAAAGGCTCTATCCCTTCGCCGTCAATGGAGAGCGTATCCACAAGAAATGTAACAGTTTGACCACCCCAATTGTTCATAAAACCGATACCAACACGTTCTACATCGAATTTATGGTTCCACGTTTTGCCGCCAGAGAGTTCCCACTCATCCTTTTCGCTCTCTCGGTAGTAGCCTGAGAATAGATCATCCTCTTTGACAATCTTAAGATGAAGAGGGACATCAAAGCCTGTTTGGAAATGACCTTTGTCCTGCCAACCGCCTTGAACCATACTCCCAATGAGCGTTTTTTGAGGTTGGTTGGCTTCGCCGCCAAACAGGAAGCAGGCATAGTTCAAATCCTCATCGCTATAGAGGAAAATACCGATCCATGCATCTGCGGGTTTATCAGGTTCAGTGGAGAAAATCCCACTCACCGTTATATTCTTAGCGGCACTTTTTGGAACTTCTCGTTCGAGCATCGGTTTGTCAGGGGTTGTGTGCCCCCAATTCCCTGGATTTGTCATTTGTAAGAAGCCGTCTTTGACTTCAAACGTCGTTTTCTTAGCATTATGGTCACGGAATTCCCACCCTTCAGCAAGTTCGGTACCATCAAAAGGGTCTGTCCATACATCAGCAGACACCACCCCAGTGAGACTGAATATCAGAACTCCGCATACAAAAATCGTAATTCGCATGATAACCTCCTTTTGGTTTAGGGCATTATAACATAGTGTGTAATGTTATAGTTAACAAAAAACGGAGAGGATTCAATGGAAATATTGGAATTGTGAGACGACACATTTCACGTGATTGTAAGTTATCGGTCTGCTTTAAGGGTTGCCCAAGTTGTTGCGAGTTTGTTCGTCGGCGCGACAGCCAACCCGCCAAGTACCTTCGCTAACCCGTTATCCGCGATGGCTTTCAGGTCGTCTTCACTGAGAACGGTATTAAAAATAGCGGCTTCATCAATAATACCTACAAAATACGAACCGCCACCCCATCTACCAATCTCAACAGCATTTGCCGTTACAGCAATATCTCCAGGGCGTGTGCTCACGCCTGCCCGTTCACCATTCACGTACACAACCAGATGCTCGTTTTTCGCGTTGCTGTCGTAAGTCGCTGCGAAGTGGATCCACGTATCTTCATCAGGGACATTTGCGGAGGCTCTCGGTTCCCAACTGCCCCCCGGCTTGACAAATGATGACATTCTGTTGCCTTCCTGGGGTGGGTCAATGCGTAGGAGGTATTCGTCGCTTTTTGCTATGAGTTGCCTCCAATCACCAATATCTGTGGCAAAAAACCATGCCATCATCGTAAGTTCTTCGCCGACTTGTAATTCTGGTGTTGACTCAATTGAGACCCACTGTCCACCATCAAATTCAAGTGCTTTCCCGAATTTACCGTCTTTCCATTTCGCACCGTTGATTGTGCCATCATGGTCGTTTCCAGAGGCATCTTTCGTTTCATTGCCAGCACCCTCATCGAATAGCCAAACACCGACAGCTGTTTCTGGATCGACTTCAGCGATACTAATTTGTGGTGGCATCCAAGCGATTGAACAGGTCAGTAGAGCAATCAATATTAATTTTCGCATTTTTATCTCCTTAGTCTATCCTATTT
>VXXH01000239.1 GCA_009835515.1 Candidatus Poribacteria bacterium | reverse complement strand
GTATTTTAGAGAAAGGTATCCTGCTCAAGGTCCGGTTTGAACTCGATCTCTACATTAACTTAAGACCTGTCAAACTCTATCCGGGTGTGCCGACTCCGGTGAAAGACAAGGGTCCCGAGGAAATCGATTTTATCATCGTTCGCGAAAATACCGAAGGGTTATACGCAGGCATCGGTGGTTTCTTGAAACGCGGCACCCGCGATGAAGTCGCTATTCAAGAAATGATCAACACCTACAAAGGCGTGGAACGGTGTGTCCGTTATGCGTACGAACTCACGCAAAAGCGGAATAAAGAAAATACTTTGACGCTCTGCGATAAAGCAAACGTCCTCACCTACGCACATGACCTCTGGCGCCGCGTATTTGACGAGGTTGGTGAAGACTACCCCGACATCAAAAAAGAATACGCATTCGTTGATGCGACCACGATGTGGATGGTAAAAAATCCAGAGTGGTTTGATGTGGTTGTGACGTGTAATATGTTCGGGGACATTATCACCGATCTCGGTGCGATGATTCAAGGCGGTATGGGAGTCGCAGCATCAGGGAATTTGAACCCGGAGAGCGTCGCTATGTTTGAGCCGATTCATGGGTCCGCGCCACGTTATACGGGCAAAAACCAGATTAACCCGATAGCAGCGATCGGCGCGGCAGGAATGATGCTCGATCACCTCGGTCATGTAGACGCGGCAGGCAGCGTGGAAACATCTATTAGCGATCTACTCGCAAGTGGGAAAATTAAAGATCTCGGTGCCGGACGCATGGGTTATACGACCGAAGAGGTCGGCGATCTCATCGCAGAAGGGCTGTAAACATTTACAGACAGGGGCGGCTTTCAAAGCGCGTATCCTGAAAGAACATGCTTCTTATAAGCACATTTGGAGCGTTACCCTCTCAAGCGAGGCGTGCGGTAAAGTTAATTCGGTCTGAGTAACGGTTCCACCGGTTAAAAGTGTACATATCGTAAGCACTCAAGGGTTTGTATCCAGCCGCCTTGAGTAAGTTATTAACAGTGGGTACTTCAAAGATCCGCTGCTGGTGTACCTCCTCATAGCGTCGAAACAATTCGCCTTCACGGATAAAAAAGGTCAGCAGGGTGCGGCACATCTTGGAATGGTGTAAGTAGTTATTTTTCCAGATGTAGGTATAGTCCTCATGGTTTGAGGCAAACGTTTTATTGTGAAAATGCTCAACGATATTCCGTTCTGTCGTTACATCGAAGATAAACAATCCGCCGGGTTCGAGATGCTCAGCAACGCACCTGAAGACGTTGCTTAACTCGGTTTCGTCGTAGGCATAGTTAATACTATCATAAGTGCAGAGGACAGCGTCAAACCGCTGGTTCAACTGAAAATCGCGCATGTCGCCGTAATGCAGTTCAATGTCCAGTTCGTGCGCTGCCACCTTCTCCTTGGCGATGTCCAACATACCGACAGCCCGGTCGACACCAGCCATCTCATAGCCTTTTAATGCGAGTTGTATGGTCAAAGCACAAGTGCCGCATGCCAAATCGAGGACGCGAAGGGGTTTAGCATCATATTTCTCAAAAAGTGACTCAATGTAATGTGTCCAGCGCGTATAATTGACGTTTGTCATCATCCGATCATAAGCGTAGGCAAATTTTTCATAAGGGGTAATCAAATGTGTCTGCATTGTCTAAGTGTCGCTTGCAAGTTGATAATGCAAGTTACTCGGTCCCTCCTTTAACCCCGACAGAGGCGTTCATCATTCGTAGGAGCGTGTTAATTTCATCAGCGTCCCAAACTTGATCATCGTTTGCTTCAATCGCATATCTACCAACGGCTCTAATCTTGCGGAAGCTGATTTTTCCAGTGAGAAAACTGAATGGGAGTTGCATGCCAGCGGTTTTGACCCGATCAAACGTCGTTTCGATGTCATAGCGTTCAACGCCTTCAGGTGCCTGTTGAATTAGTGCGTCCTTCACCATATCCACGCCAAAGCCGAATAACTCTTTGATGATGAACCATTGCAAAACTGCAAGGCATACTGTGAAGATTAAGAGAACCGTCAAACCTTTAACGATGTACCGCCGCCACTTCCCGTTGAGGACGCTCATGTTCAACTCACCTCCGAGTCGGATTCCATATTCACCCTTATACTACCAGTTTACACAGACCTTGTCAATTAGATTTTGCCAACACCAGCGAGGTTAGCATCTCACCAGCGAAATAAACGGGTTAATAAAAAATGAAGATAGGTATCGTAGGCAGGCCACAGGTCGGAAAAACGACAGTGTTTAACACTTTAGCGCAATCCAATGCAGAAGTTGGGGGTTACACAAGCCGCGGAGAAATAAACCTCAGCACTGCGAATATCCCAGACGAACGGCTGACGCGTTTGGCAGAAATCCTTGAACCCTCAAAAATAACACCGGCTACAATTGATTACGTAGATGTTGCAGGCGTAACCAAATCGGACGTAGAACAAGCGGAATTAGATTCAGGGCTGCTTGCGGAACTCCGCACCGTCGATGCCCTTGCGCATGTCGTCAGGCTTTTTGAGGATGAATCGGTTCCACATGTTGATGGTAGGGTTGACGCGGAACGCGATATTGAAAGCGTCTCCCTTGAGTTCGCGTTCGCAGACTTGCAAATTGTTGAAGGTAGACTCGACCGGCTCCGCAAACAATATCAAAATCAGAAGCTGCCAGCGCAGCAAAACGAGATTCGGCTTTTAGAGGCGTGCCAGGCGACTTTAGAAAGCGGAAAACCGCTGCGTGGCCTTGAGTTATCTACCAATGAAGAGAAGTTGATACGCGGCTACGGGTTTTTGACGCAGAAACCGTTGTTGCTGGTCTGCAATATCGGTGAAACGCAACTGGAGGCGGCAGATGAAATTCTTGAACACTTCACTAAATACGAAGCAGAACCGCAAACAGCAGTCATTGTACTCGCTGCGCAATTAGAGATGGAACTCTCAGAACTTGATGAAACCGATACTGAGATTTTCATGGAAGAGATGGGGTTGCGCGAGTCCGCTTTAGAGCGATTTATTCAGACCTCGTATAGGCTATTAGGGCTGCTCACGTTCTTTACAATCAACCCAACGGAGGCGCGCGCCTGGACGCTGCGCGAAGGGCAAACCGCGGTTGACGCAGCAGGTCGTATTCATACCGACTTTGCGAATGCTTTCATCCGTTCAGAGACAATCAACTGGGAAGACTTAATAACTTGTGGGAGTTACATAGAAGCGCGCAGCAAAGGCTTACTGAGAGCCGAAGGCAAAACGTATCAAGTCCAAGAGGGGGATGTCCTACTCATTCTGGCGAACCCAACTAACTAAACATCTCGTCTCGCAAATCCGCGATTGCGCCCATCATCTGGTTGCCCATCAGTTGATACTTTTCGCGCCGCGTTTCAAATTCTCCAGCGATAGGTTCAAGGGGTTCACCAAATATAACAGTGAGTTTCGATCGGCGGAGCCGTTTGCTGTTGCGCGGCAATATCCGTTCCGCGCCTCTATGAAACACCGGGATCGTCGGCACCCCGGCTCGGTCCGCAACAAAACATGCACCATCATGCGCCTTACCTAACGTACCATCAACGCTCCGGGTACCTTCTGGAAACATCAACACAGCGTTGCCGTCTTGCAAAAGTGAGATTGTCTTTCGCAATGCGCCTAAGTCTGCTGCGCCTCTATTGACAGGGTAGGCATTATAAATTGAAATGAGTTTCCCTAACCCTGGGAGGTCGAATGCGTTACTTCGTGCCATGAAATGAATCTCGCGGCTCGCTGCGGAACCGACAATTACAGGATCAAGGAAACTGACGTGATTTGACACAAATAACACGCCACCTTCCCTTGGAATGTGGTGAAGGCCTCGTGCTTCAAGTCGCCCCACGGTTTTACAAAAAATGTTTGTGATCCGATGTCCCCACCGGTAGATCGGACGGGAAGTCCAAAATTGATTATTGGTATACCACATAATTTTACTTTGAACCGATTTCGGCGTTACATACCGTCGCTACAATAAGATCAACGACTTCATTGATCGTTTTATCGGTTGTATCAAGGATAATCGCGTCGTCAGCGGCCCTGAGCGGACTGTGTGCCCGCGTTTTATCCTTTTCATCGCGATCCGTAATCTCCGCTTCAACTGCGGCTAAAGTTATCTCTACGTTTTGTCTTTGGAGTTCGGCGAGTCTCCGTTTCGCACGTTCTGTCACAGAGGCATCAAGATAGAACTTAAAATCGGCGTTTGGAAAAACAATCGTCGTTAAATCTCTGCCTTCAGCGATGATACTCCCCTCGCCACCGATACGTTGTTGATGCTTGACGATCTCATGGCGAATCTCTGGTATTTTCGCAACATCTGCGACGCGTCTATTAACTGCCGGCGTGCGGATCTGGCGAGACACATCTTCGGCATTGAGCAAAATCGTTTTACCGTTATCTTGAAATTCAATGTGGCAGGCTTTTACCTGCTCAAACAGTTCAGGACTATCGGCTGCAAGTTTACCTCGGATCGCCAACACGGTCACTGCCCTGTACATAGCACCGGAATCGAGATAAAGGAGTCCGAGTTTTTCTGCGATGCGTCGCGCGACAGTGCTTTTCCCAGACCCGGCGGGTCCGTCTATCGCAATCGTTACCTGAGATCCAATCTTCTTCATGCGCCTCCCAATTTTTCTCTCTGCTTTTTGACTATCCCTTGTGCTTTTAGAAGTAAGCGTTCAATCTCAACAAGGTTATCCGTCTGAAGCAAGGTTTTGAATGCTGTTAAGTTTTCAACGATGTCGTCAATCAACGATACAAGGACATCTCTATTCTCTGTGAAAATGTCGGTCCATAAGTCCGGCGAACCTGCGGCAATCCGGGTAGAATCCCGAAAACCGGTCGCCGTAAAATCCAACGCCTTACCGTCTTCGGTTTCCACATTCGCAACCGTATTGGTGAGAAGACTCGCAACAAGATGCGGGAGATGGCTTGCAGCCCCGATGAGGAGGTCATGGGTTTTCGGGGAAAGGAGATGCGGTACTGCCCCAACGAATTCCCAAAGGTTTTTGATCAACGCTAAGGCATCCGCGTCGGTGTTTGGAGTCGGTGTCAAAATACACGTAGCTTTTTGAAAAAGTGTTGCCCGTGCGGCAGCGACCCCGGTCTCATGAGAACCTGCCATCGGGTGCCCACCAATAAAAGAGAGGGCATCCGCCCTCTGTTCCTGTAGCTGCGTCTCGATTGTCTCCACGAGTGTTGATTTCGTGCTACCGACATCAGTCAGTACGATCCGATGTTGCCGTGTGTCAACAGATTCAATGATCCGCTGTACCAACCTCGGAACCAATGCAACAGGCGTACACAGCACAAGGAGATCCGTTTCTCGAAGCCCTTCGGCTAACTCTGTTGTTATGACATCAACGGCATCGCGTTCAAGCGCATCCTCAAGTCTACCGATGTTGCGTCCCAACCCGAGGCGTTGTCCCTGAAATCCGTTCTTTTTCAACGCAAGCCCAAGCGAACCGCCAATTAATCCGACACCCCATATTGTAATTCGGCGAAGTTGTTGTATCTGTTCCATAGCAAGTCTCAGAAGCCTTCAATCTTCAAATATATCGCGGTATACTTC
>VXXH01000368.1 GCA_009835515.1 Candidatus Poribacteria bacterium | reverse complement strand
TTATGATACAATACAATCAAAAATGATATGCCAATGAAAATTCTGGTTGTGGGGCAAGGCGGACGCGAACATACACTCGTCTGGAAACTTGCACAGAGTCAACTCGTAGAAAAAATATATTGCGCGCCCGGTAATCCCGGCATCGCACAACTTGCAGAAATTATCCCTATGCCAGACCGGTTTGCTGATTTGGCAGACTGGGCAGTGTCTGAAAATATTGCGCTAACTGTTGTCGGTCCTGAAGCACCTTTGGCTGAAGGGATCGTTGATATATTCAGTGAACGCGGTCTGAAAGCATTTGGACCCGATAAACGCGCAGCGCGCTTGGAAGCGAGTAAGGATTTTGCCAAGCAGCTAATGCTCAAAAATGGGATACCGACAGCAGCACATCGTACATTTACGGACATCGAAAAAGCGATGGCTCATATCGAAGATCACAACGCACCGGTTTTTGTCAAGGCAAATGGACTCGCTGCAGGAAAGGGGGTTATCCCCGGACGGACCTTCAAAGAGGCGTTGCAGGCGGTTACAACTATTTTGGTGGATAGAGCATTCGGCGACGCAGGCGATAGCGTGGTGATTGAAGAAGAATTGATCGGCGAAGAAGCCTCTTTTACTGTCCTGACCGACGGCACACATTGTCTCCCGTTTGTCTCTTCACAGGATCATAAAATGTCCCATGACGGGGATACCGGGAAAAATACGGGTGGCATGGGCGCATACTCTCCCGCACCTGTTATCACACCAGAGTTACACGACTATGTCATGAATCACGTCGTTTACCCGACCGTCAACGGGATGGCGGCTATCGGCAGTCCGTTCAAAGGGGTACTCTACGTCGGATTGATGATTACGGATGCCGGTCCAAAAGTACTTGAATTCAACTGCCGTTTTGGAGATCCAGAGGCACAAGTCCTCTTACCGCGCCTCAAAAGCGACTTGGTCCCGCTGCTCATCGCCTGTATTGACGGAACCCTTGAACAGCACGCTGCCGTGCAATGGCACGATGAGGCAGCAGCATGTGTCGTTATGGCTTCTGGTGGGTATCCCGATCTGTACGAGACAGGTGAGGTTATTGCGGGTCTTGGAGATGCCGCTGCGATTGAAGGCGTTACTGTTTTTCATGCTGGCACAAAACACGATGGTGAAAACATTGTCACGGCTGGTGGTCGAGTGTTGGGGGTCACGGCTGTTGCTGACGGATTAGACGATGCCATTCAACAGGCATATCAAGGTGTATCTGCTATCCACTTTGATAAGGCACATGCACGGAGCGACATCGGATATCGGGCATTAGAAAAATTACAAAAGTAATCATGTGATGTGGTTGGAGGCGTTTAGTTCTTCTGTAGGAGTGAGTTGTGCTCGCGATCTTCCGATAAGGTAACGGGATATAAATATGACGCCTGAACTCACCTATAAGATCGCTAAGTGTTGTCTCCCACAAGAGAACGATCCAATTACCGGCTATTTCAAGGAAGATGGTACTATCGCGATCCATCACACGACTTGTAACGCAGTGCAAGGTTTACGACCGGAACGGTTACTAGCAGTTGCCTGGGATGAGATTCAGGCAACCGAGCGTTTGGTGGATTCCGTTACGATCGCGCCTGAATTCGATGAACTTGATGAGACCGATTATTTTATTCTAAAACACCACCAAGAATTTGGAATGGATTATTCTATTGTTGTCGCTGAAGCCTTGAGAATTCCACTTGAGGAGATGCACCAGCGGCACCGGAAATTGAGAGCACTCGGCGGCTTGAAACGCGTTGAAGGACGTATCATCCACTATCGTAAGAATATCGTCAAAGGCAAATGGATTAAGCACCGTAATCATACCTACTACGAACTAACACCCGAAGGTAAAACTTGGATTCAGGCTTTTGAAAAGAAACAGATGGCACCGGAAACATAGACACTACAAATTACCAAGATATATCCATCAAAAAAGACAAAATGGGGAGGACTGAACCGTGTTAAATCAACTGTTGAATTGGCGAATTGACGCACAACGCCGTAAAAATCGGATGCGATCTGTCATTTTACTATCCCTTATTTTACACTTGATTATCGTTATTGTTTACCTGTTTTTTCCGATGAATCAGATTGCCCAGGAAGATAAGGATGTGCTTGCGGTTGACTTACTCAACGATCCAGAAGCACCTAAGAAGCGAAAGCAGAAACCTAAACCACCACTCACCAAAAAAGTGTATGATCCAAGCCAGCAACTCGCCAGAGATGCAATGGACAAGAGGATTGAATCCGCTCGGAACAAGATGGATGAAGTCGTCAAGCTCAGTCCGCGCGTTGTCCTTGAAGACGTGGAAGTCAACAAAGCACCCATGAGTGAGATTGTCCCGGATGTCATGACGGATGCCAAATTGCGCGATGCGGAAGCCTCAAACCTCAGTAGGTTAATCGCACAACCCGGACAGACCGATGGACGCGGTATTGTTACAGGTAGAGTCCGAGCGAAAGGCGATGGCATAGGGCGATTCCGTGGCGATGGTCAGGGGGGTGGTGATGGGCTCCTCGGCGGCGGTGGAAAGTCCGGCACCTCTGACCGCCTCGGTATCATCGACTTCCTCAATGAATTCGGCGGTCCCAAAAATGTCGTTTATTGTCTTGACGTGTCAGCAAGTATGCAGGCAGCGGGCCTTAATAAACTGGAATTGGCCGTTAACTCCCTCAAGGATTCTGTACTTATGCTCGGCGACGAGGATACCTTGAACGTGGTAGCCTTTTCTACGCAGGCGAGCACTATGCATAAGGAAATGCTACCCGCGAATGTCCCAAATATAGAACGGACCTTGAGATACTTGGATCGATTCACACCTGAACGCATTCAGTCCAATGTTGGCACTAACATCCTTGCCGCACTTGAAGGTGCGCTGACATTGGATCCGTCTGTTATTGTTTTGGTGACGGATGGTCTTCCCACTACTGTTGGCGGATATGATATTGAGACAAACACACAGAAAATCCTTGATGTTGTGCGTGAGGGGAACCGCAACAACGCCGCTATCTATGTTGTTGCACTTGAGATTGATCTGAAACGTTCTGCCGGTGCGCAGCTGCTTGTCTCTCTTGCTGAAGAACACAATGGAAAAATAAAGGTTATTGGGACTCAGCGGTTGGCTGAATTAACCGAACCCGATGGACCAATCGAGTAATCAAACCTGAGATTGGAGTCAAAACATGAACCAAAGATCTGCTACGGGTGTGATCCAGCAATTTCAATTGGACGGTAAAGTGAGCCTTGTTACCGGAGCGAGTCGCGGCATTGGGCTTGCTATGGCGGAAGGGCTTGCCGGTGCTGGTTCGGATCTCGTGATTGTAGGCAGAGAAATAGAGACGCTGACACCCATTGCTGAACGGATTGCTAACGAAACCGACAAAAAGATCCTGCCGATTCAGGCGGATGTCAGCAATCTTGCAGAAATTGACGCACTTGTTGCACAGACCGTAGAAACTTTCGGCAGCCTTGATGTACTCGTCAACAATGCCGGAGTTAACGTCCGTAACCCGGCACTGGAATTTACCGAAGCGGATTGGGATTTCGTCACGGATGTTAATTTAAAAGGTGCGTTCTTTCTCGCGAAAGCCTGTGGCAATGTCATGAAAGATCAGAAATCAGGGAAGGTCATCAATACCTTATCGCTCACCTCAGCCATCGGATTACCGACGAGTGTCGCCTACACAGCGGCGAAGGGTGGGCTGCTCCAATTAACCAAACTTCTCGCCGTGGAATGGGCGGAACACAACATTCAGGTGAACGGCATCGCTCCCGGTTTCATCAGAACAGAGATGACTGCTCCGGCACGTGAGGACGGTCGAAATGAATGGATTCTCAATCGGACTCCCGCTTATCGGTGGGGCGAACCTGAAGACTTGGCGGGTTTGACAATTTTCTTCGCCTCTAATGCCTCCGACTTTGTCACGGGTCAGATGGTCTTCGTTGATGGCGGATTCATGGCGGGTAGTGACTGGAGGCGGCGTTCCTGAGATGCAAAAAGATAACAATCCGCTGCAAGACGATAGTGCTGCAGCATTAACGCAAATCGAACAGATCCTCCACGAATTCCAGATTAAAGATGTTTTGCTCTTTGACCACGATCCTGTCTTACGGATACAGGTCTCGGATGCCCAATTTGCGCGTGCCCTTCAAGTGCGAGAAACCTTGGTTGAACGGATAAAACCCCTCGGATACCGATTCGTCGCGATTGATTTAGACGAAGCGCAGACGCATTCTGAACGAGAAGCGTCGAAGGACTTATTGTAGAAGGGGTTTATAACCCCGATTTGGTGCCTCCCTTTTGACAAAATATTTACACACCCTTGCTTACCGAAAAATTTGATTTTCACCGCAGAGTGTGGTATAATTTTAAAGCGAAATCTGTAAATCGACGCTTGATGGAATCTTGCGTTTGTGCTCAGGGACCCGAGGCAACATAGGAGGGCTGAGTGAAATAAGAGAACGGCGCAAAATGTAAAGGAAGCAATGCAGAAAACCGGACAAGATATCTCACCAACAAAGCACCTTGTCACGACATACCTCAGCGACATTAAAAGTAAGGTTGATGCCTGTATCTTTGATTTTCTCCCGACGGCTCATGAGCACCCGGATGTGCATCAGTTGTACCAGATGATGTTAGACTACCCGCGCCGCGCCGCGAAAGGATTGCGTCCTGCGCTCTGCATGCTGATGTGTGAGGCGTTCGGTGGTGATCCACAGCGCGCTGTCAATACGGCTGCCTCACTTGAGCTCCTCCAAAATTGGCTCCTCATCCATGATGATATTGAAGACGGTTCCGAACTCCGTAGAGGTGAGCCATGCCTTCATCAAAAGCACGGGATTCCGATGGCGATCAATGTCGGTGATGCGCTCCACTGCAAGATGTGGGAAATGCTGCACCGCAACACCGAAATTCTTGGGCACGAGCTCGCTTTCCGTATCTTATCTGAATTTATACAACTTAGTAATCAAGTCGTTGAGGGGCAGCACATCGAATTGAGTTGGGTTAGCGATAACCGATGGAATCTCGCCGAAGATGACTACCTGACAATGTGTATACAAAAGACCGCTTGGTATACCTGCATCACACCATGCCGTGTCGGGGCGATTATCGGCGGTGCAAGTGAGACGGAAATAGATGGACTTGTCGAACTCGGTAAAGAAATTGGAATCGCTTTCCAGATTCAGGACGATGTCCTGAACCTCATCGGTGATGTCGGTAGGTATGGAAAAGAGATCGCTGGTGATATTAGTGAGGGCAAACGCACGCTCGTTCTCATCCACCTTATTAATGCCTGTACCGCTGCCGAAGCACAGCATGTGATTGACATTATGGCACGTCCGCGTGAAGAAAAAACGGAGGCGGAGGTCGAGAGTGTACTCCAGTTGATGCTGAAATATAAATCTATTACATACGCGCAACGTCGCTCCCAAGCACTGTTACGAGAAGCTGCTGGAAGGTTTGAAAATAATTTTGCCCATCTCCATAATGGGCAAGCAAAGCAGCTATTTTTATCTTTAATCCATTTTTTCGTTGAACGGGAATATTAAATAGTTTTCAGTTATCGGT
>VXXH01000780.1 GCA_009835515.1 Candidatus Poribacteria bacterium | reverse complement strand
CACCTGAAGTCCCCGAAGGGATGGTACTAATTCCTGCAGGAGATAGCATTGACGCATTCTACATGGACGCGTATGAAGTCACAAACGCAGAATACAGGAAGTTTATTGAAGAGAATCCCGAGTGGCGAAAAGACAAAGCCTTAACCTCAGTAGTAGGGGATGGCTACTTATCTGGTTGGAATGGCAATATGTATCCAAAGGGTAAAGCGAATCATCCGGTGGTGAACATCAGTTGGTTTGCCGCCAAAGCCTATGCGGAATGGATGGGCAAAGAATTACCAACAGAAGCACAATGGGAAAGATCGGCGCGCGGCACCTTAGAAGGCAAAAAATATCCGTGGGGCGACGCTAAACCTCGTCGTAGAGCCAATTACAACCGTTACACCCGCAGCGCAAGCTTCAGGAACCCGCCGACGAAAGAAGTGGGGAGTTATGCGCCCAACAAATACGGTCTATATGACATGGCAGGCAACGTTGAAGAATGGTGCTTAGAGCAGTTAGACGTTGACGATATCCACGGCAGGTATCATAGGGCGCGAGGCGGCTCTTGGTTTAGTGGTGCGAAAGTTATCCAAATTGCAAAGAGAAGCCAACATCCTGTAAATGATGGTATGGGAACTCTCGGTTTCCGTTGCGTCCTGCCCAAAACGGAGACGATGTCAATCGAGGTAGCAACCGATATAGCTGCTTGGCTATCGGATGAGATGTGTGAGCAGTTTGATAGTGCATTCTATAGTGTATCAATGGGTTATACTGCACATGTTAACCTCAATGCCAAACTCGCTGATATTGTGATGTACAATACTGGGTACCCCCGAACGTTTGAGAAAGAACTTATCCGTGTGCTACGCGAGGTCGGTCCCGAAGGAATTGAGGATCTGCCTTACGAAGAACCCACTATCTACTATGACTTGACGCTTCGACTGTGGCGGCTCTATCTTGAAGTTCATTTCAAGCATAGCACAGAAAATATTTATGAGAAGTTGCGTCTCTTCAAGGCGCGCGTTACAGAAAATATAGACGATGTCGTTTTGTCAGATGGCTGCTGATAGTAACAGCCGAATGGGGCGGAGTAAAAATCACGCTCCGTCCCACGCTAACAGATCCCTTAACCCCTTATTATTTCTCATCCCTTTTTGTCTCATCCGAAAAATCTACCAATTTTTTCTTGACAGATGCCGTTGAAAGCGGTATCTTTATGAAAACCAACCTAATTTCACATAGAGGCATTCGGTGCTTCTGTAAGACGAATTTCCGAATTCTGACTGCTGATTGCCGTGCACTAAGATTTTGAAAAATATGTGAAGTGCGTTAGAATAGTTTACTCACTCAAAGTAACTGCCTGACAGGGAGGAAGAATAATGAGCACAAGTGAAGTACAAGCGACGGAAACTTATCGCGCGACTGCGTTCGCAGATTTCGAACCTGAACTTTCGGCTCCGGGTGCCACACCTGAAAGACTGGCATATCTAAAGGAGCACGGTTTTGTCATCATCAACGACTTTGTTGATAATCCTTGGATTCCTATCCTTCGAGAAGCCGGACGGCGTGTTACCGAAGCGTGTGCCCCTGAACACGTCTACGACAAAATTGATTGCTCGAAGGGTTATGTCCATCGCGCAGCACACAACGAACCGTGGGCAATCCGAGGACTCATCCATCCCGCTTTTGATGAGTCAAGTTTCGCCGAATTCCACGGCTCTTCGGATTTCCTCGACTTCATTAGTTCATGGTGCCATGGGTTACAACCTGAGGACCTGACGTTTAGTGGTATGCTCCTGTGGGCGAACCCACGGAAACAGGAAAACGGACCCAGTTGGCACAGAGACGTGACGTGGTGGGGCGATGGGGTAGGCTACTTCTCACAAAAAGAAATCCGCGGGGATACCCCTGAGGATTATTCTGAAGAGGTAGAACGGATCCGCTGGAAAGAAATCCAAGAAAGCAACGAGAAGCGGATTACCGAACGGAACGGTGTGAGTATGTTTTTGGCACTCACAGACGATGAATGTCATGAGCTGATTCCGGGTAGCCACCACCGATGGCGCACCCCTTTTGAGCATGATGTCCTACTTCCACAATCGATGAAAGATCAGGGTGTCCCCTATACACCGAGTTGGAACAAGAAAGACCCGTTACCTGATCAGGTTGCGATTCGGCTCAAGCCCGGGGAGGCACTCATCCGCAATGGCAATAACATCCACACCGGGCATACCGTGCCTGAGCGCGAGCGCAACACTTTGTCAATCGGTTGGTCGAAGTGGTCGGGTGAATTCACCGGTGAGCCTTCGGTCGCAGACGCACGAAACGCGTGGCAACTCGATCCTGCTGTCCGGGACGCTTTACCCCACGGGTTTATGCAAACGGCATGGGACCGCTGGGCAGAAACTCAGAAACTCGGAGGCACTCTTGAAGATCGATACGCTGGATTTGATGTTCAGCAGATCAAATCAGGAAAAGTCGTTGGCTGGCGCACCGAATTGGAACGTCAGGCTGCAGCGGCAGGCGACGCGTGGGAAGCCTTCCAAACCGTTGGTTAACATCACGACTGTAGGGATTTTTGCTTGGGCGTTCCCTTAGGTCTTGTGCCTACCCATCGTCCATAAGAATCGTAAATTGTAAGGGCAGGTCTTGTGCCTGCCCTTGTCCTTTATATCCGCCCAACTGTAAGTGTCAATTTTAAAAAAGATGCCTTGTTGTAGGTTTACAAAAGCCGAAAAACAAACAGAATCCAAAATCCGCGAAATCTGTGAAATCCGCGATAATCCGCGATTCAGATAAATAATAGCCTAAATGCCTCTGTTCAGATTTTACTTGACTTTGCTCCTTAGGTATGGCATCATAACATCAGGCGCACTTTCGTCCAAAATAGAAATCAACCGATGCATCATAATTAGACAGCAACTGGCCGCATTGCCTCAAAAATTAGCATACAAACGGCAGGCATCTAACTTGCCCTCACATCTCTGTACAACGCCGAAGTGTGTTATATTGCGCAAGCGACTAAAACAGGGCATCAACTTTCGGAACAAATCGAAATTAGCACAAGTATTGCATCACACCTTGTATAAGGTTCACGCGATTCCTAAAATCGCTACTCTTTAGCATTTTGTATCCTCGCTGCGGCATCAGCGATCAATAGGGAGGCGCATTGCCATGACAGGATTTGAGGAATACAGCACTGACGGATTTTATGACGAGATGTTTGCCCCAGATGGGAGTGCTCGTCCCGCTGCCCAGATGTTGGTAGAGCGGATTGAGAGTTTTCCTGAAGGCGAACTCACGCGTCGCCAAATTGCCGCTGAATACGCGTTGCTCCGAATGGGCATCACGTTCAACGTCTACGCAGACGAACAAGGGGTCGAAAAAATCTTTCCGTTCGACCTCATTCCCCGAATCATTGATGCCAGTGAATGGGAATGGATAGAACGTGGACTCAAACAGCGCATCCACGCACTGAACCTGTTCATTGACGACGTTTACCACGACCAAAAAATTCTCAAAGACGGTATCGTCCCAGCAGATGTCGTGCTTTCATCGGAAAGATACCTAAAACCCTGCATCGGTTTAGACCCGCCGCGCGGTGTCTGGTGCCATAT
Organism: Candidatus Poribacteria bacterium; assembly: GCA_009835515.1. GTDB lineage: Bacteria > Poribacteria > WGA-4E > WGA-4E > WGA-3G > WGA-3G. The sequence goes on along the minus strand of VXXH01000780.1, from coordinate 2,001 downwards.
CACTGGCACAGACTTAGTTCGCGATAGCGATGGACAAGTTTATGTATTGGAAGATAATCTCGGTTGTCCATCTGGAGTCTCTTATGTCGTGGAAAATCGGCAGTTAATGAAGCGGACCTTTCCGCAACTCTTTGGGATGTCGCAAATTCAACCGGTCGAAGATTATCCGAGCCAATTGCTAAATACGCTCCGGTACCTCGTAACCGACAAAATCTTATCTCCTGAAGTTGCGGTACTCACACCGGGCGTTTATAACTCCGCATACTTTGAGCACTCCTTCCTCGCGCAACAGATGGGCGTTGAATTGGTTGAGGGACGCGATCTCGTCGTAATGGACGGGTTTGTGCACGCGCGCACCACGAAAGGCTTTGAGCGTGTTGATGTCATCTACCGCCGCATTAACGACGATTTCCTTGACCCGAAAGCGTTCAAACCCGAATCAATGCTCGGCGTTCCCGGATTGATGGATGTTTACAAAGCCGGACGTGTCGCTTTGGTTAATGCCCCTGGCACCTGTGTCGCCGACGACAAAGTCGTCTGTGCTTTCGTCCCTGAGATCATCAAGTATTATCTCGGCGAAGACATTATCGTTCCAAATGTTCCGACCTACATGTGTTGGAAAGATAGCGATCAGAAATATGTTCTCGAACATCTCGACGAGCTCGTTGTGAAAGAAGCGAACCAGTCTGGTGGCTATGGAATGCTGATTGGTCCCCATGCCACCAAAGCAGAACACGAGGAGTTTGCCCGCCGAATTAAAGACAATCCGCGCAATTACATTGCCCAACCGACACTCGCACTTTCACGGGTGCCGGTGATGATTGACGACCATTTTGAGGGACGGCACGTTGACTTGCGTCCGTTTATTCTTTATGGTGAAGAGATTTACGTCCTCCCAGGTGGATTGACACGGGTCGCACTCAAAAAGGGGTCACTTGTCGTCAACTCCTCACAAGGTGGCGGTAGCAAAGATACGTGGGTCTTATCGGACCCGGGATCCCCGCCCGTTACGGGGAAAGGGGCGTAGGAGGTTGTCATGCTGAGTCGCGTTGCAGAATCAATTTATTGGATGAGTCGCTACATTGAACGTGCCGAGAATGTCGCCCGTTTCGTCGATGTCAATTTGCGTTTGATCCTTGACGCACCCGTCGGTATGCAGGCACAGTGGGAACCTCTTGTCGCGACCACAGGCGATGATGAAGTGTTTGCCGAGCGTTATGGCGAAGCATCACGTGAAGCCGTCATCCGATTTTTGGCGTTTGACGCTGAAAACCCAAATTCAATTGTCTCTTGCTTACGGGCGGGTCGAGAAAACGCCCGGTCCATACGCGAAAATATCTCGTCAGAGATGTGGGAGCAGCTAAACGATGCCTACTTACTGGTCGCAAACACTTCCGAACAGTGGGCGATGGCGGAACCCCATGAATTCTTCACAGAGATCAAACTCGCATCACACCTCTTCATGGGACTCACAGATAATATCATGTCCCATAGCGAAGGGTGGCACTTCTGTCAGTTGGGACGTTTGATTGAACGCGCCGACAAGACCTCAAGGATCGTTGATGTCAAATACTTTATCCTGCTCCCCTCTATCTGGGATGTCAATACACCGTTTGATGATATTCAGTGGGGCGCGCTGCTTCATTCTGCCAGCGGGTTTGAAATGTATCGCCGCACCTACGGACTCATCTCCCCAGATGATGTCGTCGCTTTTTTGTTGTTAGACCGTGAATTCCCGCGCTCTGTTCTCTATTGCCTGTCCAAAGCGGAAGAGTCATTGCACGCGATATCCGGCACGCCTTTAGCGACGTTCTCCAATACCGCAGAGCAGCGTTTAGGGCAACTCCGTGCCGAATTCGCGTATGCCCAAGTCAAACAGATCCTCTCAACCGGTCTACACGAGTTTCTCGATGCCTTCCAAACCAAACTCAACTTAGTCGGCGAGGATATTCGCAAGACGTTTTTCGCCTTGCGACCTGTCAATGGAGAACCTATTCAGGA
>VXXH01000740.1 GCA_009835515.1 Candidatus Poribacteria bacterium | reverse complement strand
TTACAATTGTTACACAAGGATTTGAAAAATTATCCTTTGCAGCTATAGCAAAAGGCATTGAACCCGCACTTCTACCTGAAATGACGCACCGATTTGAAGTCTATGCTGACGAACTTGTGTCAATTGATCACGCTGGTGGTCCATCCGAAATACGCGATTCCGTTGACGGGCAATGGAAAATTGTCAACGGGTTCAACAAAATGAAATACGATCTTATCCTGACTGATGATAAGATTAACATTGACCCGCGAACTGTCAAATCCGTTGTATTTGACATGGTCGTTGCAGGCGATTATAATATCGCGGTTATCGGCTTTAGTGAAGCAAATAGAGCAGAGGAAAGTCCTGACCTTCAAGAATGGATTAAAACCACGGATGGTCGCATTCAGATGCCGTATCGCGACATAATTCAGGCACCGGGGAATTATGGACAGTCTCCAGATTACACCAAAAACAGGAAGAAACTTGTAGACAATCCAACGCAATGGAAAGGTGAAGGAAGACCCCGGAAAGTCCGATACCGCTATGGTGCCGCACGTGCAGCAACGCTCTATGGACTTGACCTTGAAGGGACTGTCAGCAATATTTTCGTCAGGGCACACTACTCTATTAATGGTAAATACAAGCAGTACCCGACTATTCCGAAAGATAAAATAGGGTTCAGTCGAACCCAAACGACTGTTCAAGGGCCGGATGGTGAGGAAGAAACAGGGGTCTCTATTGATTTTCTCAGCGGTCTCCCAGTAGATGCAAATGGTATCCCCACTTACTCGGAAACTGAAGGCGAACGTTTTGAAGCTTTTTTAGGTGGCGATGGTACAGATGAAAATGGCGACGGAAAACTCGGTAGAGAAACGGCATGGTTCGTTCAACTTAAGTCTCGCTTTGGCAAACTCCACTTAGAAGGGGTCGTATATCATATTGATCCAGGCTACACAACCAACTACCTGAATTTCGGGGCACATCCGAACCGCGGTCAAATTTACACACTTGAACGCGGCCAACCTAATAGACCTCTGGAAGACCGTATCCCAGAAGAACAAATTCCGTGGGACGCAATCAATTATACGCTGGTTGAGGATGACGATGATGATAATGACTTACCCGATAACATTAATTTTAATAGCGTAATTCCACACGCTGATGACCGAGATCAGAACGGGGTATTAGACTATCAAGAAGATTTTCTCATCTTTGATGCTGACCCGCCTGTGTTTACCAACCCTATTGACCTGAACAATAACGGCACCATCGATACGATTGAGGATGACTTTGAACCAGAATACGAATATGGGATAGATCGCCAGGGGTATCACCTTAAAGCGAAATATAATCTGCTTGATAACCTTACTCTCCAAATTGGTTGGTTAAACGAAAGCGAAATTTCAAGTCGGCGGAAAAATAACGCTAAATACATACATATCACATATAAACGCGACATCCCCGATTTTGGCAGCTTTGATTTCCAAAATCGATTCGTACGCGCGCAGGATGATATTCCGGATTACACAATTGTCTTGCCTGTTGGAGAATTGGAGCCAATCCTCATTAATGACGAACTTGATTTTTACAACGCTCGGGTGAATACAACAACCCTCCAAGGCATCTATACCGCAGTATCAAACTTGACCCTTGAAGCCAAATTGTTCGTTCTCATGCAAAAACAATTTGAACAAGATGCAGAAAAGGCACTTTTCAAAGATGTTGAATACGATCCGGCATCAGAAAACTTTGCGGATGCCCGCGATCGCGTGACGTCCGAGAATCCCGATGAGCGCGTTGATTTTATGGTGCCAATTGGTCAAGTCCGGCTTGGCGTAGAGGGGCGGACATATCCCTTCTATCCCGATCACGGAATTAATGCACTTGACCCGACTGACCCCGGTCTAATCTATAACGCTGCGAATTGGAAAAAACGCCGTTACCCCGAACGGAACATCCGTAATCAGCTCACTATTTTGAAAGCGAGATACGAAATCCCGCTTGTAAAACTCCCTTATGTCAACAAAATTGCTGAGGATTTAACGCTAACACCGATGGTTAAGTACGTCTGGGACCGCGCTTTTGACCGAACTGCCGAAGAAATTACAAAAATACTCAACCCAGACCTGTTCCTTCCAACCGACGATCAACCGATTGAATATTTGCGATTCAATCGTCGAAGTCGAGAGGATATTCTCGGTGTCCGTCTCGATTATCAGTTTACGCAGCGGTTAAGTATCATTGGCGGATTCCAGTATCGGAAATTTACGAATCGGGATAAAAATTTCAGGAACTACCTACAAACCTTCCCAGCGGACACTCGCGTTCCAAATCTATACCGCTCTGACTTGCGAACCCGTATTTTTGAAACGCAAATCATCAGCAGGGGCAGTTGGCTCGGCTTCTATATCGTTATTCTTTCAGGTCACCGGAGAACCACGAATCTATTTCAACGGAAAACGAGTAATACAACGTTTGTTCGAGCGATGATGGGTTTTTAGTGTTTTGGGAAAAGCGTTCCCAACAGACCTGCTACCGAACTGTTAACTGTCGGGGCAATGTGTAATTGGTTTTGTAGATATGCTGCGTAGGGTGTGATTACGCCCAAAATGAACCGAGTGATCGTGTCATCATCTGTAGAAAGGCAAATGCCAATCCCTTCTGAAACTTCCGCCGATACGCGAATTTCGCCATCTTTAATGATGAGACTTGCCCGATGTTCCGAACCTTTGATGCTGATTGTCCCCTGCCAGCCCTTGTAATCATTGCTCTCGCTCAGACGTTTCAAAAGTAGTGGGGAAAGCTCGTCAAGTAGCATCGGCAGGTTGACGAGCTTGAACATCCAGACCCAACCGGCATCTTCCGACGTGTACCCAAAATTGTGGAACAGCGTTCTGGCATAACTTTTTTCCGCCTCTCCTTCAAATCCCCATTTTATTTTTTTATATTCACGTTTCACCAATTCGTTATGTAACGCGCAAAGCATCGCTGCACCGACATCCTCAAGGAAACCTTCCGGGTGTGTGGAACCTTCAGAAGGCACGGGTTTAAGACAGAATTCGGTGATTGAGACATTCTTTTCCTTCTCAAAACACTGTGCTTGCACATACCCAAACAGTTCTCCATCTTTCTCTGCAACATAAATCAACCGAGTTTCCGTCGTTCTACGCCTCTCAGCACGTCTCGGTCTACGTTCCACCTGGTCGGCATAAAACGCGTTGCCTACGCTTGCCATTGCGACTTCATCTCCATGCAAGTATGGACGGACGACTAAGCCCTCGACCACTTTTGCCTGTTCGTGTTGCAATGCTTTGGTGAATTGTCGCCCTACCAATCCATCAACGAACCCAAAACTCCTGTACATCCCATGGGCGGTATTGTCCGTTCTGGTATGCAGAGAGATACAAGAATACTGGCGGACCAGTTCATGAGACATTGACGCACCAAATGCCCACCGCGACAATCCCCTCCGACGATATTTCGGATTGGTATGCACCCAGCTCACGTAAATACCGGGAGCATGTGTGTTGTGAGGAAAATGGTGTGTATGGAGCGCTGACTCGCAAGTGGCAACGCGATAACCCTCGACGATCGGATAGAGATATAAGTCCTTATTGCGCTTATTGCGTTTGGTATCCATCGTTAGGATAGGGACACCGGTTTCGTCGATGATCCCCTTCTGTGAGAACCGTTTGGCAGTTGGGTGGCCAATTTTTTCAAGCAGGTATCCGGTTTCGAGTTGGTATCTGTAATCCTGGTGTGGCGCAATCTCCACGAGCCGATCTACGACTTCGTCGCCTCCACCATTACGAACCAACATCAGTACCACCATCGCCACAAGTCCATCATCTTCTGCTTCGAGTGTCAGCTCTTCAAGCACCTTCACTGCCCGATCATCGCAACTGTTGATTAGTTTTGCCGCTGCAATCAGGCGTTCATATCTGTCCGCCGTGTGTAGGGGCGAGGTTGCCTCGTCCCTACACGTCGAAATCCGATGCTCAGATTCGTCAGCGATTTCGAGAAGGCTATCGATTGCATCGATTCTGTCGCTTGTCCCTATGCTTGTATCGCGAATCATTCTATTGAGGTATCCACGGACCTCTGCCACAAATTCGTCGCTGTCATTCGGCAACAATGGGAGCGGATGGACAGTCGTGCCGATCTCTTCAAACCATGGGAACAGGTCCTCACCTACCGCTCGGCTGAGGTAGTAGATGAGTCTATCCACCGATGAGAAAGTTGTGTCTGGCATATTCTTTTCCGTGTCGCTATCCTTTTCCGACAATACCTTGGTGAGTCGGACAAATAGGTCGTCACCATATTTTTCGAGGAGTGCCTTCAGTATCCAGATCGGTTTGCGATATCGTTGCTCGTAAACCCTCGCAATGTCAATAGGTTCCTCTGCTTGGGCGTTTTCACGAAATTGTCGGTCAGTTGCGTTAAGCATCTCTGCGGCTTCTGGCTCAAATCCGAGCAATTTCATTGCCCAGATACCAAAGAAAAACTGGAATCCATCAAAAAGAACATCCGATGCCTTTCCAAACGGGGTTTTCTCGGCGATCAATCCACTCGCTTCAACACCGAGCGAATAGGCAAGTCTTGGCGTACTGACACACACCCCAATTGTCATTACCGAATCCTCCCAATTGGAGCCGTATCCATGAACACACGACGGAATCAGATCGATTTTCCATTCAATTTTCTCACCTTCAGGGAATTTCGAGAACATCCCTTCCGCCAGTTTTTTAGCAAATGCCATACAAGTATCCACACGGTCTTTGACGAAGTGCGTATAGAAAACCTTGATTTTTCCGTCCTCTCTGACCTGTTCTTCGATGGGAATTTCATCAGGAATTGTCTGAGTTTCTGTTGTCAAAGAAGGTTTTTGCTGCGGTGTTTCTTCGCGGTTGATTCCCAACCAATCAATAAATCGTCCAGATACGGGGTGATTCTCATTGCGAAAAAGCTGCGTATTGATTAACAGGACGCGTCCTGATCCGAAATGGAGACATGCTCCAACAGGTTCTTTCGTCTCGCTGTGTTCAAGGAAAACGCTGCTGTCAGCAGGGATATCTAGAATACCGCAAGATGTGAGACCCAAGTCATCAATTCCCAATCCATCGGTAATTTCGTGGTCAGTGAGGCGGAGGTCTTTCTTTCGATAACCACGCAAAGGATTCGCGTCGGTATCCATTTCGCCTTGCCCTTCAGGTAGCGGAAGAAATTGCGCACCGAAAAGAGATGCAACCTGATTAATCCCCAATTCAGAGATCGGCTCACGGACATCTCGCTCGAATCGGCTTGTGCTGGTGGCTAAAAACAGTCCACCGCCATTTTCTACAAACTCGCGGATCAGTTCGAGTTCGGCATCGGTGTATTTTAGTGATGTGTTGCTGCAAATCGTCAGGACATCGTAGTTCTGTAGGGGCGAGGTTACCTCGCCCCTACCGAGATAATCCCGGTTATTAGTGGTTAGATAGATGGTGTCTGGTTCAATTCGTATCAATCCGTTTGACCAGCCGGTATCACGTGAAGTATCAACTAAAATCCGAATTCGTTCTTTTGTCATCTGTTGTATTCCTTATCTATCAGATCAGTAGTTGGAAAGCAAAGCACTGAAG
>VXXH01000189.1 GCA_009835515.1 Candidatus Poribacteria bacterium | reverse complement strand
CTTGCGCTGGCGAGCGTGGTGCCATCTGGCGAGAATGCCACTGCATGGACAGTGGCCTCATGACCGTGAAGGGTTAAAGAACGCGGCGTTGGTTCTCCTACAGTTAATTTCCACAATCGGAGTGCGCCATCCCGACTGCCGCTCGCAAGAACCCAGTTATATTTGTAGGGGTTGGGTAACCCAACCCCTACTGGTGAGAATGCCAAAGCGAGAACGCCATCTGTATGCGCTGTTAGCGTCATCTGCGGTCTATCTGTGGACTCACTTTTCGAGTCAAGATACCACACTCGAATTGTGCCGTCACCGTTTCCGCTCGCGAGGAACATTCCAGATGTGCTTTGGATATATGGTGAAAATGCCAGGGCATAAACCCAGCGCGTGTAGGTTTCAAGCCTCCCAATTTGCTGCGCAATATCTGTATCCCATAGCCGTATGATTGTATCTTCCCAACCGCTTCCACTGGCAAGGGTTTTTCCATCCGGTGCGAACGCCAACGACTGAACCTCACGCCTCTGTCCTTCAAACGTAGTTTTGAGTTCAGCCGTGTGTGTGTTCCACAAACGGATCGTCTTATCCCAGCTGCCGCTGGCAAGCGTTGTGCCATCTGCGGAAAATGCCAATGCACTGATACGATCGGTATGCCCTTCAAGGGTATCCTTCAAGGCACCGGTGTCTGGATTCCACAATTGGACTGTATTCTCGGGCCAATCACCGCCACTGGCAAGCGTCGCGCCATCTGGCGAGAATGCCACCTCCGTACCGACGTTTACATGTCCGTTGAGAATGAAGCGAGGTTGTTCTATGTTTAAATCCCATACTCGAATTGTATCGTCCTGACTCACAGTTGCGACAGTTGCTTCGTCTGTTGAAAACGCTATAGCAGTAACGCTGCCTGTATGTCCATGAAGTGCATTTTTATGTTCACCAGTATAGACATCCCACATCCTCAGTACGTTGTCGTGCCAACCACCGCCACTCGCGATCGTTTTGCCATCAAGTGAAAATGCGAGGGTATAGATTGAATCGTAATGCGTTCTGATCGCTAACTGTCGCTGCCAAGTGTCAGTATTCCAGAGTTGGATTGTGCGTCCTGCTCCATTGCTGGCAAGGGTTTTTCCATCCGGTGAAAACGCCAGTGCAGAAACACGTTCTGTATTTCCGGTAAGCGTAGTGATGGTTTCGCCTATGTGCGGGTTCCACACTCGGATTGTGTAGTCCTGGCCTGCACTCACAAGGGTTGTCCCATCTGGCGAAAACGCCGCTACTCTGATGCCACCGGTGTGCCCCGTGAGCGTGTTCCGATGTTCCCCAGTTTCTGCATCCCACAAAAGGATTCGCTTGTCCCCACTCCCGCTTGCGAGGGTTTTCCCATCCGGCGAGAACGCTAAAGTCTCAACCGAGTCACTATGCATTGTGAGTGTTGCACGGTGTTGCCCAGTAGACGCGTCCCACAACCGAATCGTATTGTCGCCACTTCCACTGGCAAATATTCTGCTATCTGGAGAGAATGCCACAGCACGAATGCGTTCACTGTGTCCAGTGAGCAATGCGAGTTCTTTTCCGGTGTGTGCGTCGTATATCCAAGTACCGATCGAACTTGCAACGGCAAAGCGAGCACCATCAGGTGAAAAAGCAATATTGCCAGTTATTTCGCCTTTTCCGATGAGCCGTTTCGCGCCTTCGGGTAAGCCCCATGTTGTGTGGTCTTGGGTATACCCATTTGACAGAAGTAGGGTTAATAATAGAAACATAAAGATGAGGTGTTTCATGGCTTGTTACTCCCTTAGCGACCACAACGCGTCTCTACTGATCAGAAAAGAAAGATTGTTCTTCTATTTTCCAAAGTGCTGTGCGACGAGCACTAAATCCAAAATGTTGACGATGCCGTCACTGTTAAGGTCTGGTGTCGCTTGTCCGAAACGTGTGGCAACAAAGGTTAAATCTAAAACGTTTACAACACCGTCGGCGTTGACATCCCAAGGTCTTGGTATAGATGCTAACGACCACAGTTGGATTGTGCCATCAAGACTCGCGCTTGCCAGTGCTTTTCCATAGGTGTGATTCGACTCTCCTTTCCCATTAACGGGCAGGGATCCCGGTATGAACGCTAAAGCAAGGATCGGAGCGGTATTGCTTTGAAAAATTGCCTGTAATTGTCCTGTTTGCGGGTGCCACATACGAATTGCGTTATCCCAACCTGCGCTTGCGAGCGTCCCGCTATCCTGTGAGAAAGTTAAGGCGAAAACCGGCGCGGTATGTCCTTTAATAGTTGTCAGAAGTTGCCCGGTGTCCGTATTCCATAGATGAATTGTACTTTCTGCGTCTCGACTCCAATATCCGCCGCTTGCCAACGTTTGATTATCAGGCGAGAAGGTGAGTGTTGTGATTGAATCTGTATGTGCGGGGAGACTGTGTAGGGGTTGCCCGGTTTCTACATCCCATAACAAGATTGTGCCGTGAAAACTTGTGCTGGCAAGTGTTTTGCTATCCGGTGAGAATGCCAATGTGGTGACTATATCCTGGTGTCCGTGAAAGACTGAGGTGGGGATAGGCTGGTCTGTGTTTAAGTTCCAGAGACGAATTTCTTTGAAACTTCCACTGGCGAGGGTGGTACCATCAGGTGAGAATGCCAAGGCTACAACGGGGTGGGTGTGCCCTATGAAATCTGTTCTGTGCTCACCAGTGTGTGCGTTCCAGAGGCGGATGGTAGCATCTTCGCTCGCGCTTGCAACTGTTCGGTTATCAGGCGAGAATGCTAACGCGGTCACGGTATCCAGCAGCACAGAGAGCCGTGCCAGTTCTTTCCCCGTATAGGTATCGTACAACGTGATACCGTTTGCGGTGGCGATAGCGAGGTGTGTGCCGTCAGAGGAGAATTTTATGGCATTTATCGCTGTTGTATTGGAGGGGATTTCGCTACTCCCTGGCGCGCGCCATTGTGTTCCATCTTGAGCGGAGCTGTTCGGTAGGAGCGCGACATAAATGAATAGAAGGGTAAAAATTAGGGGCTGCCGCACGGTCAGTTTCCCTTTGCTTGTCCATTGGACAAACCGGTACTAATAAGGTTTAGTATTTTCTTTGCCAATTGCACCACATGCGTATGAGGGAAACATCGCCAGGACAATCTGCTTAAAGGATATATCTGCTCAAATCTTGGTCTTTGACGATTTCATCCAGCTCTGATTTGACATAGGCGGCATCAATAGTGATCTCTTTTTTATCGAGTTCAGGTGCATCGAAAAAGAGATTTTCAAAGAGTTTCTCCATAATGGTGTGCAAGCGGCGTGCGCCGATGTCTTCGACGGATTCATTAACTTGGAACGCGAGCGCGGCGATTTCGTCGATTGCGTCATCAGTAATAGTCGCCTCTATCCCTTCGGTTTTGAGTAGTGCGGTATACTGTTTTACTAACGCGTTTTTCGGTTCCGTCAAAATAGATTTAAAGTCATCCTTATTCAGGCTTTTCAGTTCCACTCGAATTGGAAATCTACCTTGTAGTTCTGGGATGAGGTCAGAGGGGCTTGAAACATGAAACGCACCGGCGGCGATAAACAGGATGTGATGTGTGCGCACCGCGCCGTATTTCGATGTCACCGTGCTACCTTCAATGATGGGCAGGATATCACGTTGTACACCTTCCCGTGAGATATCGGGACCGTGGCGAGATTCTCTACCTGCGATCTTGTCAATTTCGTCCAAAAAGACGATGCCGGAGTTTTCAACACGCTGAATGGCTTCGCTGATAACAGCATCCATATCAATGAGCTTTTCAGATTCTTCTTGCATCAAGATAGTGCGTGCCTCGGAGACCGGAACGCGTCGCTTCTTCGTCTGATTCGGGAGGATGTTACTAAACATATCCTTAAAGTTGATATCCATCTCCTCAATGCCGCCGGGCGAGAAGATTTCAACAAAGGGCATACTCTGGTGCTTGACATTGATTTCAACGGGTTTATCCTCGAGTCTACCTTCGCGTAGCCATTCTCTAAATTTTTCACGGGTTTTGAGATGGCGTTCTCGCTCTTTCTCTCGATCTTCTTCGGCTTCGGTTTCCGCGTCGGGTCCGAGGTCGAAAGGTAGCTGGAGTACCACGTCATCATCCTCTTCCTCAGGTTCGTCAAGCATATCCTTTTCTAAGCGGGGACGCTCCTGCAAAGAGCGTGGAATCGGAAAAATACAATCGAGGAGGCGTTCTTCAGTGAATTCCCGTGCTTTTTCCTCAACAACCTCGGTCTGTTCGGCTTTGACGCGGCTAATGGCAGTCTCAGTGAGATCACGAATCATGGATTCAACATCTCGACCGACGTAGCCAATTTCGGTATATTTTGATGCCTCTACCTTAATGAAGGGAGCATCAACAAGGCGTGCAAGCCTACGTGCGATTTCAGTTTTACCGACACCTGTTGACCCTATCATGATAATGTTCTTAGGTGAGACTTCGTCTTGTATATCTTCACCCAACATCTGTCGCCGCGAGCGATTGCGGAGGGCAATAGCGACACAACGTTTTGCCTCAAACTGCCCGATGATATACTTATCCAATTCCTCGACAATCTGCCGCGGCGTGAGTGCCTCTGCTAAAGTGTTCTTTTCACGCGTTATGTTTGATTTCTCCAAAGTTTCATTAGTTATCAGTCGTCAGTCGTCAGTTTTCAGTTAAGAGGCGTTGGGGTTACCGAAGGGTGTTTGATGACCCCGAGTCCGCTTGTAACTGTTAACAGTTAACTGTTAACTGTTAACTCCTCCTCTATTGTGTCAGTTTCAATTCGTCCATTGGTATAGATACAAATTTCACTTGTGAGTTGAAGTGCCTCTGAAACAATCTCTTTTGCGGTCAAGTCTGAGTATTTGAGCATGGCTTTTGCGGCTGCGAGGGCAATAGATGCCCCTGAACCGATGGCGAGGACATCGTCGTCCGGTGCGATCACATCGCCGTTTCCAGAAATAAGGTAACTGTCGTTAGCATCTGCAGCGATCATTAGTGCGTCTACTTGCCTAAGTACCCTATCACTGCGCCATTCCCGTGCGAGTTCTACTGCTGATTTCTGAAGATTTCCGCGGTACTGCTCAAGTTTCTTCTCCAAATTTTCATAGAGCGTGATTGCATCCGATGCGGAACCTGCGAAACCAATCAGGACTTGGTCATTATGGATTTTGCGAATTTTGCGTGCGCCGTGTTTAATCGCTGTATCGCCCAGAGTGACTTGACCATCGCCTGCGATAGCGACTTGGGCATCGCGCCGAACGGCTAAAATCGTTGTTGAACGAATTCGCATGCTTTTGATTTTCCTCTCCTGCCAATTAAGGTTATGTGCGAATGGGCATCCTATTTTTAGATGTAAAACAGCAGAAAGCTGAGAAACTGTAGTGCCCCTATAAAAATGCCGCACCGTATCCCTGCGATACCGGCGTGTTGTTCCCTCAGAAAACTGCCAGTGACCCCGAAAAAGTAGGGACACAGTAGAAAGGTGAGTAGAAAAGCGAGCGGCACAAAAATGGGTACAGACGCAATCTGTGGTATCCGATCAATCTGTGTTGCATTCCATTCCCACAAATGTAATCCGCCGAGCGCGTAAATTGCGATACTTCCAATTGCAGCACTAATGCCTGTGAC
>VXXH01000207.1 GCA_009835515.1 Candidatus Poribacteria bacterium | reverse complement strand
GGGTTTCTTTGACCCACTGTATTTTATAATTATAGCACCGGGACTTGCCTTGTCTCTATATGCGACGTTTCGCACAAAATCGATATTTTCAAAATACTCGAAAGTCGGGTCGCGGAGCGGACTCACTGGGGCACAGGCTGCTGAACTGATGCTTAAAAGGCACGGTGTGAGCGGTGTCCGGATTGAACGTTCAGGTGGGTGGTTAAGCGACCACTACGATCCCTCTAAGAAAGCACTGCGGTTATCTGAGGATGTTTATTCGAGTCAGTCGCTCTCCGCAATAGGTGTCGCCTGTCATGAAGCGGGACACGCGATGCAGGATGCGCACAATTACGGCATGTTAGGTCTGCGGACTGCGCTTGTTCCTGCGACTAATTTCAGTTCAACCTTTGCGTATATTTTGCTGATAGCAGGAGTCTTTCTCCAGTTCACAGGCTTGATATTCCTGGGCGTATGCCTATTTTCAGTGGGTGTCGTTTTTTCGCTGATAACGCTTCCCGTTGAATGGGATGCCAGCAGACGTGCGAAAGTCGCAATGGATGAAGCGGGGATGCTCTCGCCGGAAGAGAATCGACACGCGAGTAAGGTGTTGAACGCGGCGTTTTTAACTTATCTTGCTGCAGCGGTGACAAGCGTCCTTACACTGGTCTATTACCTGATACGGTTGGGCGTATTCGGTGGCGATGAATAAAATTGGATAGATGGCGCGGCAGGGAACCCCCCTAACCCCCCTTATCAGGGGGGAATTTGGGGCTCTGGCTGGTGATGGTGCTATTGGTAAAGGTTCAACTTTTGCTTTCGATATCGACACCGGGCCACTGATCGTCTTGCTCAGTAATATCAACGACGATACCGTCCGGGTCTTCCACCTTGAAAGCAACCGAGGGCAGTTCGTCCGAATCCGGATCGTAAGGTTTACTGCCGTCTAAACCTTCCCAAGTGATCTCAAAGCCGAGGTCTTCACACCGTTGTGCGGCTTCTCGCAAGTTTGGCACACGAACGCCGATGTGGAGGTAGTCTAACATGCCACCGACGTGTTCGGGACGTTCGGGACCGCGGTGTTGAAACACACGGAAATTGTGATAGCCATCGGTGAGATCATAGCAGCCGTTCATCGTTGAGAACACGCTTAATCCGAGCGCGTCGCGCCAGAAACGGATGCTCTTCTCCAGATCGGTCGTCCGGACACCGATGTGTACGAGTGTTGTTGACATAAGAGATTTCCTTTTGTTACGGCATACGGCGTATGCCGACTATTTTGTTACGGCACACGGTGGGTGCCGACTTCTATAAACATGCCGCCCCTACGGGGCTAAAGAGGTTTGCCGCCGACACAGTTTCAGGACAGACTTTATCAGAATCAGGCTTCGGCGTGGTTGAGTGAAGTTTTAGATCCAGACAGTCGGTTCTCGGTTTTCTGCGCGGTGTTCGTAGAGCATTTTGACACCATCGGGTAACTGATCAAACGTCTCACCCGGAATCGTGGCAGTATTGACACCGAAGAGTTCCAAGTTCAGCCACCACGGTGCGTATCTGACGACGACCGCAGTCCGTTTGCCTGCACTCGGATTTTCTGCGTTGGAGTGCCAAATTCGGCTGTCCATAATAAGCACGCTACCGGCACCTCCAATGGCTTGCATTTCACCGTCAAGCGGGTTCCGGTCGCCGATACCGTCCTCTTTACCTCTGGGGTTGCGAAGGTCTACATGCGTCTTGGGGACAATCCAAGTACCACCGTTCTCGGTTGTAAACTCAGAGAGCATCCAGAGGGTCGTGATACCGATGACTGCGCTTGGGAACGGTTGTGGGATGTGCCACTTCTGGTTCAGATCATACGGGAAATCGGAGTGATACGCCCGCACTAATTCGTAATGCGGGGGACGAATCTTATACTCAGTCTGCGAGATACGGACCTGGGGTCCCAGTAGCTGCTGGATAGTCGCGAGAAGCCGCTCGTTCGCGAGATGCGCCGCAAACCTCGGCATGAAACTGATAACGTTGCGTTCCCATCTACCGTGCGCTTTGCTGAATTCGTTATAGTCCACTTCTGAGGTTTCGACCTCATCACGAACCTCGTCAACGACATCGGCGGGAATAACGTTCTCCAAGACGCACCAACCTTCTTCCTGCAACTGCGTAACATAAGGTTCAACTGTTTCTAACAAATTATCGGTTTCCATTGAAGCCTCCGTGCATGTTAAAAATCGCAACCGGTTTCTCGATCGCGGTTATAGCGAACTGCTATTTTAATGAGTGGTGCGAGGCGCATCACCTTACCAAGGGAACCGCTGATACCAATTTCGCGTGTGGTTATGGCACCCATGACGTTGAGTTCGCCCGTCCAAAATTTGTGTGCCACATCGCCTGTCATAGTGAGTTCAACATCTGGCGTTGGGTTATCGGACATACCGCAGGTGATACTATATTCGCCATTTGCCGCTGTTAGCGTTATCGTACAATCAGGCACAGTGTAGTTAAACTGGACACTCAGCGTCAAGGATTTGAGTGCCTCTTGTGCTTCCGGTAGCGTTGCGATTTCTGCAAACAGTTCACTCATATAACTATAGAGTTGTTCCGATGTTTCAAATATAGCCATAGTTTGCGGTATAGCATACCGTAATAACATTTATGAAGTCAAGTAACTTTTTAAGAAAATTTTAGGTGACATAAAATGAAAAAATCAAACCCTTTAGAACGTATCTCCGAAGCATTAGGCGGTGAGCAGGGCTTAAGGCAGTTACACAATGTCTTCGGCATCCCGGGTTTCTGCTATAAGTCGCCGATAGGATGGATCGACATCATCGCAGCGGAAAACCGTATTTTGCGTGCTTCCTTTAGTGAAACAGCCCCATCATCTGGACCTACTTTCCCATCAACGCTCCCTGTTCTCACCAGAACGATCAAATTGTTGGATACCTATTTTGCTGGCGGCCCGATTAATTTCGCTGAGATACCCGTGCAAGTAGCATACGGTACGGAGTTCCAGCAACAAGTCTGGAAAGCAATTCAGCAAATTCCTCATGGAGAAGTACGGTCATATCAATGGATCGCCGATCGGATCGGGCGGCCGAAATCGGCGCGTGCCATTGGAAACGCAGTCGGGGCAAATCCGGTCTCAATTCTCATTCCGTGCCATCGGGTCATTAGGAGTAATGGGGCATTAGGCGGCTACGGCGGCGGATTAGACCGCAAACGTCAATTACTAACACTTGAAGGTCACGATGCCCAAACATTCAGGTAAGATACCCTCTCCACACAAAAGCACCCAAAACAGGCTTCAGGAGTTTTAAATGACATCTCAGAAACAGTTAGGGAAAGCCACGCAGGCGATCCACGCGGGTGAAAGACAGCCCTCCACCACCGCAAAAAGTGGGATACCGCTTCTACCGCCTATCTATCAGAACAGTACTTTCCGGTTCACAACAGCCGCTGAATGTGCAGAGGCGTTCCAAGATGAAGAAAGCGGTTATGTGTATACGCGTTGGGGTAACCCGACACAAGAGGTATTAGAAAAAAAACTTGCCGTACTTGAAGCAGGCGAAGCGGCACTCGCGACGGCATCCGGGATGGGAGCGGTGAGCATCGCCCTGCTTACGGCTTTATCTGATGGCGGACACGTCGTCGCTATGGAAAACCTCTATTCAGCAACATTCCAAATCCTTAACGAAGATCTCCGACGCTTCGGCATTGAAACGACATTCGTTGATGCCACCGATCCCTCGCAAATTGAACGCGCCATCAGAAATGATACAAAAGTACTCTATCTTGAAAGCCCAACGAACCCACTCCTCAAGCTGATCGACTTGCGGACATCTGCCGAGATTGCGAAAGCACACAGCGTGACCACAATTATTGATAATACCTTCGCGACACCGTGTGGGCAGCAACCGATTGCCTGCGGTATCGATGTCGTCGTCCACAGTATGACGAAATATTTGAGTGGGACGGGGGCAGTGATTGCCGGTGCGATTGTCGGGCAAAAGGAATTTATTACGCATGCTAAAACAGGGGCACTGCGCAACTTCGGGGCAGTTATCAGTCCGTTTAACGCATGGCTAACGCTACACGGGATTACAACGCTGCCATTGCGATTTGCGCGGCACTGCGAAAACGCGATGCACGTTGCGGCGTTTCTGGAAACACACCCGGCAGTAGCATGGGTTCGCTATCCCGGTTTGCTGAGCCATCCGCAACATGAACTCGCTAAACACCAAATGGAGGCGTTTGGGGGGGTGATCACACTGGAACTGAAAGATGGACGTGCCGCGGGCGAACACCTCGTCAATCGTCTTCAACGCTGCGCGCTTGCAGTCAGCCTGGGAGATGTACGGACCCTAATCTGCCATCCAGCATCAACAACGCATTCACATGTTCCTGCCAAAATTCGTCAGCAGATCGGAATTACAGACGGTCTGGTCAGAATCTCTGTCGGTCTGGAGGACGTTGCGGATATTATCGCCGACCTCGAGCAGGCGTTAGAGTCCTGCGCTTCTTAGGGTTTGTATATAATTCTCATTGACATTATTCGACGCATGCGTTGCCTCTTTATGCGGTTCCGGAAATTCCACGAGCAGCTTCTGATATGCCGCCACTGCTAAATCCGTTTCACTATTGTCCTCATAAATTTTTCCGACCGAATATTGTGCCATCCGTCGAGTGTCATAATCGTAGGTCGCATTATCCGCCACTTTTTGAAACGCATCAACAGCAGCTGTTATATCCTTGTTTACAAGCGCGATTTGCGCGATGTAAACCTGGGCGTTAGCCGCATTTTCGTTGCGTGGGAAAAGTTCGATCCCCTTTTCAAGTTGGGCGATGGCTTCGTCATACTTCTCAAGTCTTTCATAAGCCCATCCCATGTAAAAATAGGCATCCTGCCCGGCTTTGGTGTCTGGATAGAGGTCAATAACCTTTTGGTAGCCTCCAAGTGCCTCCTGATACTTGCCCTCCGCCAGATAAGACTGCGGGATACCGAAACTCGCCAAGGGTGCGAGATCCGGATCCCCGGAATCGACGACGTTTGTGAATTCGACGCGCGCGTTTTCGTAATCCTGCTTCTTGAGGTAAATCTCACCAGTAACATATAAAATCTGATAGAGCAGCGGACTATCGCTGAAGGGTACGCGAAGGATGTCAAACTGTGCAAGTGCATTGTTCAATTCATCTTTCCCATAGTAGCACATTGCCGTATTAAACTGCGCTTGTTCCGAGAGTTCACTGCCGGGGTATGTGGCGATTAATTGATTGAAAAGCGCGAGTGCGCGGTCGTAGTAGGCATCAAGCGATTCAAGTGTGCCAGTCTTTTTTAGCTCCTCAGCAATCTGATAAGAGGCGAAAGCGATAGCGTACATCGAGTCGTCCGCCCACTCACTGTCCGGATAATTGTTGATGAGCCGTCGGAAGAGCGCGAACGCCTCTTCATCGGTCCGCGAAATACGTGAGGCGAGCTGATAGATCGCATCATCTGCCCATAGGCTGTCTGGGTAGTTCTCGAAAACCTCACGGTATGCGGCTCGGACTTCGCGCAAACGGCTTTTATCGGGACTATCAAGCCCGACGGGTGGGGCGTCAAGCTGCTTTACCGCCGTCCACGCCTTATCTGCGTTGTCGTAATAG
>VXXH01000001.1 GCA_009835515.1 Candidatus Poribacteria bacterium | reverse complement strand
CCCTTTGTCCTCCTGAGAGTCGATTCTACTGCCAATGTCTCCGTTAAGCGGAATAGTTCGTTTTTCTTGGTAGATAGTGAGGGACATGTGTTAAAACATATAGATAAGGGAAATGCTAATCCAGAAATATCTGAGCCGTTCAGAAAGATGGTAGTACTCAGGGCAGTGAGTGATGCGTTGCCGAAAGTTGGCACTGCTGTCGGGATGTCCGAAGTTGCATTGGGATTGGAAATCCTAAAAACCGCCTTGCTTCAGGAACGAGACCTCGCGACACAGATAAAAAATATTGACGCAGGCAATTCCGAAAAGATAAAACTCCAACTTGATGCTTTCCCTGTACCTGTCTGGCTTGCTGCGGATGCGATTGAATCGGGACTTCATCATATCGCTCTGTTTTTAAAACAGCACAAAATCCACGTACTCCAACTTATTCGAGATAATTCGGCGGAAACACAGCCGTACTTGGATGCCAGATTTCAAGATACCCTCTACTTAGGAGGATTAGCAGAAAGTGAATAGTGCCTATTTCATAGACATCGATAGGTCCAGATATAAGTCCTATCCCTGTTCATCGTTTTTTATGTCTAAGATGTTTATGGGAAAGGGAGGTGAAAATAATTAAATGCCAAAACAAAACATTATTGCCGGTCTTGATATCGGTTCAAGCAAAATCTCAGTAGTTGTTGGAAATACGTTGCACGGTAGCACCCAGAAAATAGGGGTGATTGGTGTTGGTCATGCGCCATCTGAGGGGCTTCGAGCAGGTGTTGTCGTTGATATCAACCAAACGGCGGAGGCTATCCGTAAAGCGATTGCTAATGCGGAATTAATGGCGGGTGTGAAAATAGATTCTGTCTGTGTCGGTATTTCTGGTGAGCATATCATAGGCCAAACGTCCCACGGGGTTGTTTCTGTTGCAAACAACGAGATTTCACACGACGATGTTGACCGTGCGATGATAGCAGCCAAAGCGATCTCTATTCCTGCTGACCGAGAGATCTTGCATGTAATTCAGCAGAATTTTGTCGTTGACGCTCAGGACCGTATCCGAGAACCGATTGGGATGTCTGGTGCGCGTCTTGAGGCTTACGCTTACATCATCACAGGGGGTACAACGGCTATTCAGAATCTGCTCAACAGTATTGAAAAGGCAGGCGTGCCTATAGTAGAAACACTTGTCGCCGCGCCTCTGGCGGCAACGCAGGCAGTCGTTTCAAGAGATGAACGTGAAGTTGGCATTGCCTTGGTTGACATCGGTGATGGCACAACCGAAATCGTCGTATATAAAGAGGACTCTATTCAACATACAGCAGTAGTCCCCGTCGGTGGGCAGCACGTTACCAACGACATTGCCCAATACTTAAAAGTCACCCTTCCAGAGGCGGAGGAATTAAAACTACACCGCGGCTGTGCTTGGACGGAATTAGTCGACCCAGATGAAGTCAGGTCTATCCCGGTCACGAGTGAGTCTACGCCACCGCGTTTCATCGACCGAGTTGAGCTTGCACAAATTATTGAGTACCGTATGGCAGAAATTTTAGAAGTGATTGGTTATGAATTGGGTGATATCCCGCTTCCGGGTGGGCTTGTCCTGACCGGGGGTACGGCACTTATGGACGGTCTTCAAGAACTTGCTGAAGCTGTGCTTCAGCTGCGCGTTCAGGTAGGGTACCCGCGAGGGTTACAAGGCTTAAGCGACCGAGTCAATCATCCGATGTATGCGACTGGTATTGGCCTGGCACTGTACGGCGAATCTTTACGGCGGCAAGAGCAGGAACACGATGCCCGTCATCGCGATTGGGGTGTTGGGAATTTTCTGCAACGCATCAAAGAATGGTTCGGATATTAGGTTGGCATCCTGAATTGAAAGTAAGTCGTATCAGCGTTAGACTTGCAGGAATATTTGACTTAACTTTTCTAATAGCGTATAATTTAATGTGAAAAGCGAACCAACAAAAGTTATGAAGGAACCTCGGTCTGGGGATTGAGGCTACAATGATAGGAGGAATTAGGTTGCTGTGTTTTCGTTATAGTAACTGAAAGCCAATATGATAGAATTTGAACAAGAGGAATTTGAAAATTTACGCGCCAAAATTAAAGTCATCGGTGTCGGCGGCGCTGGTGGCAACGCCGTGAAACGTATGATTGAAGCGGGGATCACTGGTATCGAGTTTTATGCTGTCAACACCGATCAACAGGCACTGCTGAGCTGCCGTGGTGCAACCCAAATCCCGATCGGCATTAATACAACGGAAGGTTTAGGGTCCGGTGCCAACCCCGAGATCGGCAAAAAGGCTGCTGAAGAGGATAGGGAACAACTGGAGACTATCGTCGAAAATGCAAATATGGTTTTCATCACGGCAGGTATGGGTGGCGGCACGGGTACAGGCGCTGCACCGCTGATTGCCACCCAGGCAAAAGAACGCGGTGCCCTTACGATTGCGGTGGTGACACGTCCATTTAATTTTGAAGGGCAACGCCGCGCCTCAGTCGCCGAGGCAGGCCTCGATGAACTCCGCCAAGCAGCCGATTCCGTAATTGTTGTACCAAATCAGCGCCTTATTGACACGATGGACAGGAAGCTGCCAATCCGAGAGGCTTTCCGCATTGGAGACGAGATTCTCCTCCATGGCGTTAAAAGCATCTCAGACATCGTTACCGAGTCTGGCGAAATTAACGTTGACTTCGCCGACGTTGAATCGATTATGCGGGGGGCAGGGAGCGCATTGATGGGTATGGGACATGCTACTGGTGATAATCGCGCCCCAATCGCGGCCGAACAGGCGATTAGTTCTCCGCTTCTTGAACAGACTAACATCGCTGGGGCTGTCGGTATGATTGTCAACATCACCGCGCCTCCGGATTTCATGATGCACGAGCTTGATGAAGCCATGCAGGTTATTAAGGATACCGCGCCCGAAGCACAAATTATCTTCGGTCTCGTTTACAAAGATGAATTGGAACTCGACGATGAAGTGCTTGTGACTGTCATTGCAACTGGGTTCGATACTGAGGCAGGATACTCACTCGGAGCCGAGACAATAGGCACTGGCGGCGGTAGTGGCAGCGCACCGGCACAATATGATAATGCGGATGTCTATCAACGGCAGCCATCAGCCTTATCCGAACAGCGTATGGCAAGGGCAAGCAGAACTCGCCCGGGGCGTAGAGTATCATCTGGTAGATCTACTACGCCAACTCGCGGACAGAGAATAGAAGCAGAACAACCTGTAGAACAAGAGCCAGCTCCAGAAGGTGGAAGCGCGGGACGGAAACCTGCCCGAAGAAGGGAGCAAGGTGCACAGCCGCGCGATACGGACTGGGAAATCCCAGCCTTTCTACGCGTTCAAAAAAGAAACCGGAACGACAAATAGGCATGAAGGCTATATTGTCTCCTATCGGTGTAACTTTTTAAAAGTCAGTTAAGTCTCTCGATTAGGTTCCTTAACCCTAACTATGGTTAAAGTTACATTGTGTTTTGATAACACAATGTAGCGTGCATCGCTTTCACATTTTGCTTGTAGACGCGCCTTCCAAGCGTGTCGTGTTATTTTTATTTTTTGGGTGAGCTTTTCAAGCGCACCTTATTATACATGAGGGAATAGTGGACTTACGCCAGCACTACCAACATCTGCGCAGTGCGGAACATGGTGCGCATCATAATTTCAGAAAATCTAACAGATTCGCTCTTGTCTATCCGAGTACGTATGAACTTGGAATGTCAAGTCTCGGTGTTCAGGTTATCTATGCGACTCTCAACGATCGAACGGACACGGCTTGTGAGCGCGTTTTTGTGCCCGAGACGAGTTATATTCAGAAACTTGTCACCCAGAGAAAGCCTCTCTTTTCGTTTGAAACACAAACGGCACTGAACCAGTTTGATGTTATTGGGTTTTCTGTCTCCTTTGAATCGGATTATGTGAATATTCCGCGCACTTTACAACTTGCAAATATCCCGCCGCTTGCCGAGGAACGTACAGAATGGGATCCGCTCATTGTCGCTGGCGGTATCAATATCTCCTACAATCCAGAACCGATTGCTGACTTCGTTGATGTCTTCGTTGTTGGCGAAGCCGAACTTGTCGTTCATCAACTCATGGCGCATTTTAACGCGTGGAAACAGTCTGGTGCCCCGAAGCGTGAGTTACTCGAAACATTAGCGACCGTTCCCGGGCTTTATGTGCCAAGTTTTTACGACGTAACCTATCGCGATGATGGAACTATTGAGGCAGTCTCTCCGAAACAAGGGGCAGCACCGCAGATCCGCGCCGGCGCTGTGCCACAGCTTGACGATGTCGAAACTTGCACGCACATCCACACACCGAATACTGAATTCGCAAATGCCCACCTTATCGAAATCGTACGCGGCTGTGGTAGGCAGTGCCGTTTCTGTGTTGCCGATTATGCCCGCCGATGGCCGAGGCGGCGTTCTGTGGAAAGCACGCTTGCCCTCGCGGAGCGCGCACGCGGCATTACAGACAGGATCGGACTTGTTGGGGCTTCTATCTCTGACCATCCACAAATTGATGAGATCGCCTCAGGTCTCGTTGCGCGTGGGTTCCGTATCTCTTGTGCTTCACTCCGCGCTGAAACTGTCCGTGCCCCGTTGCTTGATGCACTCGCAGATAGCGAACAAGGCACCATTACCATTGCTCCAGAGGTCGCCACTGAAGAACTTCAAAAGGTCGTCAATAAAGCGATTCCGCGCGAGCAACTCTATCACGTTTTTGAAGAAGCATTGAAACGTGATATTCTCAACCTTCGCCTTTATTTCCTTATCGGTGTTCCGCACGAAACACCAGCGGATGTAGAGGCTATTGTTGATATGGCAAAAGAGATGCGCACCATCCTTCTCCCACATGCGAAGCGGACAGGGCGAATCGCCCGTATTAGTTTTACCATTTCACCCATGGTGCCGAAACCGCATACGCCTTTCCAGTGGGTGGCAATGGAGCCTCCCAAAACCATTTCCCGAAAACTTGATTTCCTGAAACGCGAGATTAACCGACTCGGTAGTATAAAAGTTGGGTCTGCAAGTGCCAGACTCGCGCATCAAGAGGCTGTCTTTGCCCGCGGCGACCGGCGGCTTGGAAAAGTAATCCTTGAACTCGCAAACGGCGTGCCATGGAACCAAGCCTTCCGCACCCACGGGTTAATACCACATTTTTATGCAACACGCCAACGTCCACTGCATGAAGTCAATCCGTGGGACCATCTCGATCTAAACGTCAAACCCCAATTTCTACAACTTGAGTTCAACAAGCACGAAAAAGGTTTTACGACCAGTGAGTGTGATACGACCGTCTGTAAGAAATGTGGTGCCTGCTAAAAAGAAGCCGTCAGCCATCGGAAGCCATCGGCTGTCAGCATATTAAGGTATTAACCTTCAGCCTTCAGGAACGTCCCAGTGGTAGTGACCAAAGATACCTACCACAAGTTCAACAACTGACAACCGACTGCTGACAACTCTTAAGAAGGAGGAATTCATTGTGCTCAAATTTAAAAAATTTATCGCGGTGCTCGTTGCGACATTCGTCCTGTTCACCCTGACAACATCTTTATATGCTGGGTTGGATGATAAATCCCTTGTTTTTTACATCTCCTTTGATGAAGGAAAGGG
>VXXH01000072.1 GCA_009835515.1 Candidatus Poribacteria bacterium | reverse complement strand
GTAAAATATATTTCAAAGGAGACTTCTTGATGAAACTGTTATCCCATCTACTCGTTTTTGCGATTGGCATCGGACTTTACACCACTACAGCGGCATCCGCTGATACTAACAACACACCCCCGTGGCAACCCACCGGAAAATACATACACCCCGATATCCGAGAGAGTTCCGGCATCGTCGCGAGTCGGCAGTTTGAAGGTGTCTACTGGACACTCAACGACTCCGGCAACCCTGCAACACTTTACGCCACAAAATTGAACGGCGAACTCATCGGAGAAATAGCAGTAAAAGGTTCCAGAAACTTCGATTGGGAAGCACTCGGTATTGACGATAAAAATCAGCTCTGGATCGGTGAAATCGGCAATAACAGCAGATTGCGATTTGATCTGAAAGTAGTTGTTGTCTCGGAACCGGACCCGTTCACCGAGACGGAGGCGGAAGTCATCGAGAGTTATCCGTATCGGTACCCGAACGAAAATGTGGATGCAGAAGGACTTTTTATCGTTGAAGGTATCCCTTATATCGTCTCTAAGGAGCGAGGACGGGCGGTGCTTTACCGGTTCCCCACCCTGCAAACCGATACAAAACAGGTCTTAGAAAGGGTTGGCGAGTTCGCTGGGGCGAAGTTCGTGACAGGCGCGGGTGTGTCAGAAGACGGCACGCGGCTTGCCGTTTGTACCTACGACGCACTCTGGATTTATCACAGCACAGCGGGTGATTTAGCGAAAATGATTCAAGGTACACCGTGGTACTTACCGCACAGTTTCTACGGGGAAGCCGTCTGCTTTGATGGCTACAACCTCGTCTTGACAAACGAAGCGCGAGACCTTTACGCAGTGCCACAGTTTTGGTATGAAAAGGAATGGACATTACCACCAAAGAATACGCAATCGGCTATTGATCTACGGCCTAAGACAACGACACACGGCGTAACGGTTCTGATAGAAAGGTACCGCGCCGAGGGCATTGATATAGGTGGACACCATGTTACCTACACACCGAGGACTATTGGGAAGACGGGATCCTTAACCGTCCAGATTGAGGCACCTTACACGGATATTTATGAAATCCGTGCCGTTTTGACACGCGGACAAGAGTATGCGCACGTTCAATTATCTGCCAATGGCACAGCAGTCGGGACACCCTACGATTGCTATTCCCCTGAACCGATCGCTGGGACATTGGTTTCATTTGGAACTGCCCCTTTGAACGCTGGTGAAAATCAGATAATGCTCAGCATCGTCGGGAAGGCACCTGAAGCCACAGACCATAAAATCGGTGTTGATTCCTATCAGGTGTTACATGCCTCCCCATTCGTCAAGCGTTACAGGGTTTTAGGACCGTTCCCAAAGACAGATATTGACACAATTGATGAACTGTTGCGCCCTGAAGGTCAATTGAACTTGAAAAAGACTTACACCGGTATTGATGGCAAAGCCGTCCACTGGCAAGAAGCGACTACCAGAGCAGACGGCTTTCTCGATTTACGTAGAGACCTGAGTCCTACACCCATGACTGTCGGATACACGTTGGTATATGTCCACGCACCGAAACCAACCGATGCTGTGATGTTGATCGGGAGCGATGACGAGTTCGCTGTTTGGTTAAACGGCACTGAAATTCACCGGAAAAGTATCAACGCTGGCGCGACAGCAGATAGAGATGCGATTCCGTGTCAGTTGCAGGCGGGATGGAACACGGTTTTGTGCCAGAAAGTCGATAACGGCTGGTCTTGGGGTCTCTATTTGCGGTTCACAGATGCGGATAGGGTTCTCAGATATGCCATCCACCCTACAGAGTGAAGACCGACAATTTATCAGTTGGATAGTTGGGTTTCGCCAAATCAACCGATATAAACCGGATATTGAAGCACAGAACTGTTTGATAAACTGGCTGGTCCTTGGTCTTTTTTTACTCTACCCAACCTACGTTCCATCAAATTGCCCTACTGATAACCCTGCTTGTACCCATTTCTATCAATTCAACGTTAAACAAGTAGGTAAATATACCATCAAGGTTTAATCAGTGCAAATAGACACATCATTAAGGTTGAAAACAGCAGTGGGGTGTATTCGATGGGATTCAATTTTATTAGACGTAGCGGACAAAATTCGCTGCTACATATCATACGAAAGATCGTTTGGGTTGGGGTAATCTTGGCAGTCGTCCCTATGAGTGCGGGTGCTTCGAGCATAGCGCACCGTGATATTTTTGTCGGTGCAAGTGCACGCGCAGTTGGTATGGGCAGTGCTTTCACGGCAGGTCCCTCCGCAAATAACGGTTTCCTCTGGAACCCGTCTTCATTAGGATTTATGGACGGCGCGGAAGTGAACATGGGTGCGATGCCGCTTGCAGGAAGCACCGCAAGCAGTGAACAGACGTTCTCTGTTGCAGCGAACCCGAACACACTCGGTATAACGGACAGAAATTTTGGGAATCTCTCCTTCGCAACGTGGCTTGACGGCTGGGGCAGCGACATAACCGAATCCACACAGATTGTGCTTTTGGGATATGGACTCGCGTTCGGAAAAAACGCCTCGGCAGGTGCGAACCTACGCTACTATCAGAACAACACACCTTTCCGAACGAATTTTCTATGGAGCGTAGATTTGGGGATGCAGTTTGCCTATCCATTGGAAAAATGGGGTGATACCGTGCGGGTCGGTCTCAACTTCTCCGAATTGAGTAACGGTATTCGGGAGGACGGCGTACTTCTTGAGAGTATCCCCTTAGCTGCACGTTTCGGCACAACCTACGAATTAGGGAAGGATACACTTTTTTCCGCCGATTTTGCTGTCCGAGGTGAGAACAACATAAATTGGGGAGAACGCCTCCGCTTCCATGTCGGGGCAGAACGCTGGCTCATCAATGGACACTTCGGGGTACGCCTCGGTTATACCACTTTAACCACGCTCGACACACTCTGGAATGGCGAATTAGCACGAGGCTTCAGCTTCCGAAATTCCACAGGGCAACTTGATTATGCTTACGTGACTGGCAGTGAATTAGAGCAAAATGTTCACTGGATATCTGCGACCTTACGCTGGGGACGGAGTGATGTAGAACCCGAACCAACCGTCACACCTCCGGAGGTCGTTAAAACCGAGGAGCCTCCAGCGGCTCCGATTCTGATGCCAACAACCCTCACACCGACTGCAACGCCTCCTGAGACAATCACAGTAGAATTACAACTTTCAGTGCCCACAATTTCACCCAATAACGATGGTATTGCCGATAACACGATCTTTCGCTTTGATCTCCAAGAAACTAAGAATTCGCAACCGGTCGCAAGTAGCATCTTAAAGTGGCAGTTGAACATCCGTGATGAATATACCGAAAGTATCTGGGAAAAATCTGGGACAGGCGTACCGGCAGAAGGTATCGTCTGGAATGGCATCGCGAACACCGGTAGTCTGGTTCCTGATGGTAACTACGAGGTGCAACTGCATCTGCTTGACGCGCAAGGGAAACCGCACTTAAAAGATAGCAAAAAACTTGCAGTAGACCTCATTCCTACGACATTAGAACTCTTTGGGAAAACACCGACAACGGTCGGCGTGAAAACGTGGGATATGAGTCCGATCGCACATTGGAAACTTGAACTCTTTGACACGGCGGATACACTTGTTGAACAGTTGGAAGGAGAAGGCTCGCCGCCTGAGGAAATCGCTTTAAGCAAAGTAACAGCGCAGCCAGCTGCGACTTACACCTGTAAACTGCACGTTCAAGACATCGCCGGTAATCAGAGCACACAACAGGCGGAACTACAACTCGGTACAGGCAGTCAGCCGACAGCAGCACCAGCAACAACATCGACAGCAACATTGACGTTGATGGTCGGTTCTTTTGCGCAATCTAATAATGCCGAAATGCTGGCTGAGAATCTGGCGTGGATGTATCCAGATGAAAAGGTGCAGATATACACGGCTGTTGTTGAAGCGAGAACGATGCATCGGGTAACGATTGGCGAATTTAACGCGCGAGCAGAAGCAGCGGATCTCAAGCAGCACATCCAAGAGACACAAGGCGTTGAACCGGTGTTGATTACAGTTCAATAGTATAGCTCTTGGCAGCGTCAATGTAAAAAATAACCATCGCGATCCCCAGCTCGGTAGGTGCGGTTTTGAGGTGTACTCACCTGCCCCCCTGATAAGGGGGGATAAAGGGGGGTGTTTTTGCTGGGGTGTTTCTTGCGATCTGCATTCCTAACCGAACCGGCTCCTCCGCGAAAACCTTGATAACTTCAAAAACCCTTGAATTCCGGCGCGCTCCCCAGGCCGGTAGGTTCGGTTTCCTAACCGAACCGGATACGACGCGGAAACCTCTTCAGTCCCGTAGGTTGGGTA
The DNA here is from genome assembly GCA_009835515.1 of Candidatus Poribacteria bacterium. GTDB lineage: Bacteria > Poribacteria > WGA-4E > WGA-4E > WGA-3G > WGA-3G. The sequence goes on along the minus strand of VXXH01000072.1, from coordinate 1,279 downwards.
GAACGGCGTTGAGAAGTCGAATGTCAATATGCCACACACACCTGAAAGCTAATATCCCGCTCTATCTACTCATCAACGGAGTGAAACCCAACTTTACACTGTCAGGATCCCGGAAACTTCACGGTATCCAAAGCGTTGGGTTTCCCTCGGTTTCTGGTGGCTGTTACGTATCAGGAGAAAGTCGTGTTTTTTTCTGATTTGGACGGTTTTGGCGGTATCCGTTCAACCCAACCTACGGGATTAAATTGACACCTATGGGGCGGTCTCCTAACCGAACCTACGGAGTTGAGAACATCAGTTTATATTCCATAGAACTCCGAAGCGTTTTCGTAAAAGAGCCTATTTTTCTCCGCATCCGAGGCATCTTCGACAGCCCATAACAGTGCCTCTACCCATCCCCGATATGTCGCCGCCAGCGTACAGACGGGCCAATCACTCCCAAACATCAATCGCTCATAACCGAACGCCTCTACCAAATGCCGGATATACGGCTTGAGCTCCTCACGTGTCCAATTCTCGCTTGCAGTTGTCACAATCCCCGATACCTTACAGTGGACATTCTCGAAACCGGCGAGTTCACGGATATGGGTCGCCCACGGTTCAAATTGTCCACCTTTTATATCCGGTCCACCGCAGTGATTGAGGGCGTGCCGCACATCTGGTGTCGCCTTGACGAGCTCGATTGCCGCTGGCAGCTGCGTACTGTTCGCACAGAGTTCAAATGAGAGATCAAACTTCGTCAGCAATTTCACGCCGTTAATCAGCTCAGGACTCGCGTAGAACTGTGGATCGGGATGATGCCACGCCATCCGGCGCACCCCAACGACGCGTCCAAATCCGATAAGCTGCTCCAAGATAGCCTCGGCGTTCGGTTTCTCCAACGGTGCTGCCGCCGCGATTGCGCCTATCATGCCGTCTGTTTCAGCGATCTCTGTTAACCATTCGACCTCTTTGACAACATCTGTTTCAGCGGGATCCCCCTCAACGTGGACAGATTTGACAACATTAAGATCACCAATCGCCTCACGATAGTCTTGCGCTGTATACCGTTTCGCCAACAGATCAAAACCCTCAAGCCACGGGTATTCCAAGTTTTCAGTATCCCAGAGGTGTTGGTGCGTATCAATTATTTTGAGCATCTGTTTTCCTCACTTCCTATAGGTTAGACACACCCTGCAGTATAACACGTTATCGGAATAGCATCAAATTATAGGGATTTTCAGATCAGGGGCATTCAATTGTCCGTTTTTAGTGTTGTCCTTTTCGCAGGTGATAATAC
>VXXH01000658.1 GCA_009835515.1 Candidatus Poribacteria bacterium | reverse complement strand
CGGTGATCGCCCGAATCAACGGCTGGAAAACGATAGATTGGTCGGGAATTGTCGTTGGTCGAAGTGATCCAGCATCGTGGTGGATGGGTGTTGCTGCGAACAATACTCTAACCTACGTATGGAACAATAATTCCGCACAGACCTGGAACTGGCAAGGCGCACCGGAAATCCCAGAAAATAAATGGGCGTTGGTCGCAATAGCAATTGAACCTACTAAAGCAACGAGTTACATTTATCACAGAGACAGTGACAAACTTGATGCTGAGGTAAACGACATCGATCATATTGAACAGACGGTCGTCAATTTAAAGTTCGGATGGGATGAATGCTGCGGTGCCAGATACTTCAAGGGGTTGATCGACGAAGTGATGATCTATGATCGGACGTTGAACGCAGATGACCTCAAAAGGCTGGCAACCGTTGGGCTGCCTGTCGAGAGTAAAGGGAAACTCGCGATTACTTGGGCAGCACTCAAACAAGATTAGTTATCGGTTATCAGTTATCAGTTGTCAGTGAAGAAGAATTTTTGTAACAATCACCGCCGCTTTGGGCAAGCCAACGTGGCGTGAATTATTACCAGAAAACCTCTTAACCGAATACCGAAGACTTTGACTAACAACTCGCCTCCGATACTTTTGCTAAAGCACGAGTTGTTGGTCAAAACTGACACCCTAAAGGATAACCTCCAATTTGGAAAAAGTACCTTTCAGGCAATATGCCGCACTCCTTTCACAGTATCTTAAACCACAGTGGATACGGGTGACCCTGCTCGCCATCTTCATGTTCACTGGAATAGGTTTGACGCTACTCAACCCACAGATACTTCGTTATTTCATCGACACAGCAAAAGCGGGCGGCGAAACGCGAAACCTGATTATCGCTGGTGCCGCGTTTTTTGGCATCGGGTTCCTTGGTCAAATGTTGATGTTAGTCAACACCTATTTAGGGCAAGACATTGGGTGGCGCGCAACGAACTGGATGCGCGGCGACCTTGCGCACCACTGTCTACAACTTGACATGTTCTTCCACCATGAACATACCCCGGGTGAGATGGTCGAGCGCGTTGACGGCGATACGGCAGCACTGTCAAGCTTTTTTTCTCAGTTCATCGTTCAGGTGTTAGGTAGTTTGTTGCTGCTCGGAGGCATCCTGATTGTGATTACGCTCGAAGACTGGCGCATCGGTATTGCGTTGACCGGTTTCGTGGCGGTTTCTATCTATGTTTATAATCTCACCCGGAACATTGCTGTTCCCGTCTACACGGCTGAACGAGAGGGTTATTCCAGACTCTTCGGGTTTCTTGAAGAACGGTTAACAGGTATCGAAGACCTCCGGACAAACGGCGGTATCGGCTATACCATGGATCGGTTCTACGATGTGAATCGGGATGTATACGGCCGAGCTGTAAAAGCACACGTGATGGGAGAAGTACTCCAAACAATCAGCGGTGTGCTTTTTGCACTGGGGGTTGCGCTGACGATGGGGATGGGCATCTATCTGTTTCAGATAGGGGTGTTCACGATCGGGACGGTTTATCTCGTCATTCATTACACGGCAATGCTCCGAGGTCCATTGATCACGATCAGTCGGCAGATTAACGATCTCCAACGAGCAACAGCAGGATTCAAACGGATTGAAGAACTCTATCGCATCACCCCAAGTATTGCGGATGGAACAGAAGCACTTTCAGCATCAGACGCACTCGGTATTGAATTCGACCATGTCACATTTGGTTACACCGAGGACGAATCGGTGCTAAAAGATGTTTCATTTCAATTGCAGCCGGGGAAATCGCTCGGATTATTGGGAAGAACAGGCAGCGGTAAGACAACGATCACACGCCTCCTATTCCGGTTTTATGCAATTAACCAAGGCCAGATTCGCGTCGGTGGCAAGCAAATTGAGCAGATTCGGTTAGACGATTTACGGAACCGGATCGGCATGGTTACACAGGATGTCCAACTCTTCAATGCAACAGTCCGCGAGAATTTAACGCTCTTTGATGCCGAAATCACCGATAATCGGATCCTGTCGGTTATTGAAGAACTGGGTTTATCCGAATGGTATCAATCGCTGCCAAACGGGCTTGACACGCTGCTTGACGGTGCTGGTCTGTCTGCTGGAGAGGCGCAGCTGCTGGCATTTGCGAGGGTTTTCCTCAAAGACCCGAAGATTGTTATCCTTGATGAACCGTCTTCAAGACTTGATCCAGCGACGGAGCAACGTATTGACAACGCAGTGCAGCGATTACTCAAAGGACGTACCAGTATCATCATTGCGCATCGACTTGGCACGGTTCAACAGGTAGATGAAATTATGGTTCTCGCCGACGGTGAGATTCGGGAACACGGCGAGCGAAATCGGCTTGTTCAAGACCCTGATTCCGTCTTCTCACAATTGCTAAGAACCGGGTTAGAGGAGATGACGCAATGACAACAGGCCGAGCATCTATTCGCCTTATTCGTTACCGTCCACTCCTTTTTCTCGGCACTATCTTTTTCCGAGGATTAGACGACCTAATGCCGTTCTTTGATGGATTGATTAGGAAGGCATTTTTTGATACACTTGATCCCGTCATTAGCGGCAGTATTCTTTTCCCAGGGTTAGACGACCTAATGCCATTCCTTGACAGACTGATTGGGAAGGTGCTTTTTGGGACGCTTGATCCCGCCACTGGCGGATCGGGTATAGGACTCAACCCGTGGATATTCGTCGCGCTTTTCGTTGTTGCCCACCTGAGTGATCGAGGCGTACTCATATCGTCTGCCTTCGTATGGGCGCGTTGGCGTTACGCTGTTTCAACGCTGCTCCGAAAAAATCTGATGACAGCCATCATGAACATGTCGGCACCGCAGCGTGTGTCAACTGCCTCCGGTGAAGCAACGAATCGGTTACGTGACGACGTTCAAGCGATTCTGAGTTATCTGGAGCAGTACATCCATCTGTGGGGTAATCTCATTTTCGCGATCTTGGCAATCATTTGGATGGCTCGGATTAATGCGACAGTGACAGTGATCACGGTTATCCCGGCTATCCTGATTATCACAGTTGTCAACGTCTCAAGGCGATTTATTCAGAGGTATCGCACAGCACAACGTATCACTACAGAACAGTCAACAAATTTCGTTAACGAACTGTTTCAGTCTATCTTAGCGGTGAAGGTGGCACGGACGGAGTCGAACGTGATTGCGCATTTTCAGAAACTCAACGATGCGCGCCGCAAGGCGACTGTGATGGATAACGTGTTTAATCAAGTCTTGCAATCCATAAGTTCCAATATCAATACGCTTGCCACCGGTGTGATCCTGATTCTGATTGCTGAACAGATGAAAGCAGGGGTATTCACAGTCGGCGACCTCGCGCTGTTCACTACATATATCGGTGAAGTTGCGAGAAGTGGATCGCTTGTCGGCAGTATAATGGCACAGCACACACGCGCAGAGGTCTCATTCTCCCGTATGGAACAGACGGTTGACGAGATGCCGAGAAAAAACTTAGTAGAACACACACCGATATATCTGCGAGAGAACCAACCGCCGCTCGTTATCCCGCAATGGACAGAGGCAGATCGACTGGACGAACTCACTATCTCTGGACTCACCTACCGCTACGACGGAGACGCATCTGGAATCGCTGATGTTGACTTGAAAATCCCGGCAGGATCGTTCACGGTTGTTACAGGGCAGATCGGTTCAGGCAAGACGACGCTGGTGCAAGCACTCTTGGGCGTTCTGCCGAAACAGTCTGGAGAAATCCGCTGGAATGGTGAAACCGTTGAGGATCCGAAGTCATTTTTCGTTCCGCCGCGTTGTGCATATACCCCGCAAACACCGAAACTCTTCAGCGAGAAACTAAGTGCCAATATTCTCATGGGTATACCGTGGAACTGGGACGATCTGAATCGAGCAATTCGGCTCGGTGTTATGGAGAAAGATCTGCCGACGCTTGAAGATGGTCTTGAAACTGTTGTTGGACCGCGTGGTGTCAAGTTGTCGGGTGGGCAGATGCAACGCACTGCGGCGGCACGCATGTTTATCCGAGACTCGGAATTACTCGTTTTTGATGATCTCTCGTCTGGACTTGACGTGGAGACGGAACAGACTTTGTGGGAACGCCTCTTTGAAACGAGACGCGCGACCTGCCTCGTTGTTTCGCATCGGCGACCTGCGCTGCGTCGTGCAGATCAGATTGTTGTGCTGAAAGATGGCCGCGTTGAGGCAGTCGGAACGTTGGACGAACTGCTCGTTTCCTCCGAGGAGATGCGAAAATTGTGGGCAAGCGACTGAAGTTGAGTCGAGCATAAAACCTTGGGAGGTTTTGCTTTAAGGAGTGTCCAAGTAATTCCAAAATCTACTCTAAAATAACCCAAGTTGCTACTTAAAAGGTTATAAGCAACCTGAGTGATGTAAGCACGCCCTATTTCGGGCAGTCGAGTCTAAAGAATGCACCATTTTGTGCAGTACCTTCTCTGAGTTTTGTAGGAAACTGTGCCAATATAGTATTGTTCAGATTGGCACGGAACTTGCTAAATCCAAATAACATACGCTCAATGCCACTATACAGATCGGTTTGCTTCCACCCCAAAAGTTATGTACGGGTGGCAAGTTGGATTAAAATAAAAAGAGGCTCTTATGAAAATCACAATGTTTTTGGGTTTGATGTTTTTGATTTTTTCAATGTTTCTGTATGTGTCCGACACGACTGCTGAATATGAACCCTATACGCAACTCAGTTTACCCGAAGGTGCTAAAACGCGCCTCAGTAAGGGATGGGTACGTGAAATTGCGTATTCCCCGGACAGCACGCTCCTTGCGGTAGCGAGCAGCATCGGCATTTGGATCTATGATGCCCAAACCGGTGAAGAACGCAATTTGCTCACGGGACATCTGGGGCCGGTCAATAGTGTGGTGTTTAGCCCGGATGGGAAAACAATCGCAAGTGGGAGTAAGGATAAAACCGTCCGTTTATGGGATGTTAGCACTGGTAATCCTACGCGGACACTCACAGTGCCTACGACGAGTCCTGTCTATATCTATAGCGTGGCGTTTAGTCCAGATGGACAGACAGTCGCAAGTGGGAGTGATGACAAGACTATCCGTCTATGGGATGTCAGCACTGGCAATCTCATACGCACACTCACAGGGCATGCGGATATGGTTTGGAGTATGTCGTTTAGCCCAGATGGAAAAACAATCGCAAGCGGGAGTAGGGACAAGACTCTCCGTTTATGGGATGTAAACACTGGCAATCCCATACGCACACTCCACATAGGGTATACGAGCCGTGCCCATATCTATAGCATGTCGTTTAGCCCAGATGGAAAAACAATCGCAAGCGGGAGTGGGGACAAGACCATCCGTTTATGGGATGTAAACACTAACCATCCCATACGGACACTCACAGGGCATACGGATGCAGTCTATAGCGTGGCGTTTAGCCCAGATGGAAAAACAATCGCAAGCGGGAGCGGAGACAAGACTATCCGCGTATGGGATGTGAATACAGGCAATCCTATACGCACACTCACAGGGCATGGGGGTGTGGTCTGGAGCGTATCGTTCAGTCCAGATGGAAAAACAATCGCAAGCGGGATTTATCAGCAAACCCGTTTACGGGATGTCAGCACTGGCAC
>VXXH01000258.1 GCA_009835515.1 Candidatus Poribacteria bacterium | reverse complement strand
GTCTGTTCTTGGGCAAACCCACCTGTTTTGACGGTAATGTTCATTAATTTTCCTTTCTATTTCAATGTTTTTTGCAAACCATGCAATATTAAGCTTTTCGCATTCCCGTTAAGACGACTAACGGTTCATGACTCGTGACGGTAATTGAGTGATAGGTATTCGCAGGAACATCAATCCGATCGCCACTTTCTATAGACCCGCGTTCGTCGGCGACTTTTACATCTGCCGTGCCAGATAACACACAGACAACTTCATCTTGGGTGTGGATATAATCGAGATATGCACCGCCAGGACGACCCGACCACTCGTAGGCATTGAAGCCTTCGGTTTCTAATTGTTGCTTTAAAGCATCAACATCTGCATGCTGTTCAGACCAACGTGATTTCCAATTCATGACGTGTCTCCTTAGTCTGGTTATTGGTAAAAGATTTCTGTGGAGATTATTTTATATTTTCTGTCCTAAACGACTCGAAAACTGATAACCGAAAACCAACTAAAGTGGTTCCAACTTGACTGGGCAAACCTTCAATTCAGCGGTATGAGTGATAGGATCATAACCGGAGCCAGTTAATAGATTAACCGGGACATCCGCGAAACTGAAACTGGCGAAAACTGTGCCACGCGGCGAACGGTTCGTCGCTTTGACTTTGATGTTGATACTGCCGCGCGCGCTACTCATCTTACACCACTCTCCGTCCGTTAATTCCCATGTTTCAAGGTCTGCTGGATTGACTTCCAAAGATTCTTCCGGTAAGAGGTAATCAATCCCTTGTGCCCTACCCGTCTGTGTGCGGGTGTGATAGGACTGCAAGCGTCTCCCTGTTGTGAGCCATACGGGGAAATCGTCGCTAATTGTTTCGGCAGGGTCTCGGTAATGTACATTTGAGAAAATACCACGACCGTTGACGAACGATTCCTCATGGAGCCGTGGTGTACCCGGGTGTTCCTTGTGCGGGACTGGCCACTGATATTCACTCTTGTCAATGCGTTCCCAATCTAAGCCTGCGTAAATCGGTGAAACTTGACAGAGTTCATTGAAGACCGGTTTTGGCGTATCGAAATCAAAGCCTTCAAACCCGAGACGTTGTGCAATTTGGCAGATAATCCACCAATCCGGTTTCGCCTGACCCGGTGGTGGGACTGCAGCGCGCATCCGTTGAACACGCCGTTCCGTATTCGTGCAGACCCCATCCGTTTCACCCCATGCCGCCGCGGGCAGCACCACATCGGCGAGTTCTGCAGTCTCAGTGAGAAAAATATCAATAACAACGAGATGTTCCAATGCGCGGAGTGCGTGCTCACAATGCTCTCGATCCGGGTCGGAGAGCAACGTATTTTCGCCATCAATGAGCATCGCATGGATGCTGTCCCCACAAAGTTCTAAGGCAGTTACTTTCGTGATGCCCTTCTCTAAATCAATTTCTCTGCCATACTCCGTTTTGAACTTCGCCTGATGTTCTGGATCCGTAACGGCTTGGAAGCCGGGGTAGTTGTTTGGTAGTGCGCCACTATCGCCTGCCCCTTGAATGTTGTTTTGCCCACGCATCGGGTTGATACCCGTCCCTTCACGCCCGATATTGCCGGTCATCAAGGCGAGATTGCAAAGGCTCTGAACATTCTCAACGCCGCAGATATGTTCGGTGATGCCAAGTGTGTAGTAGATAGCCCCTTTGTTCGCGCTGCCGTACCACATTGCCGCTGTCTCAATGTCCCTCGCAGGGACACCTGTAATCGTTTCTGCCCACTCCGGGGTCCACTGGCTGATATGTTCAAAGAATTCGTCAAACCCAGTCGTGCGGTTTTCGATGAACGCTTCGTCAATCAAGCCTTCGCGGGCGATCACGTGTGCCATGCCAAGGAGCAGTGCTGTGTCGGAACCGACGCGGAGGGGTAGGTAGAGATGCGACAGTTCCGCCAACCCGATGCGTCTCGGATCCGCAACGATGAGCTTCGCACCACGGGCGATTGCCTTCTTAAGCCCCGTCGCCGCGACAGGATGACATTCTGTCATATTTGTGCCGATACAGAAGATGACCTCCGGCTTTTGCATATCAACGAGCGGATTAGACATCGCGCCACGTCCGATTGTCGCTGCCAGACCGGCAACGGTCGGCGCGTGTCAGGCACGGCTGCAGTTGTCGATGTAGTTGCTCCCGAACCCGACACGGATAAACTTCTGCATCAGATACGCAGCTTCGCTCGGTGCACGTCCGGAAGCGATGCCATAGATGCTATGTCTGCCGTGTTTAGCGTTGACCTTTCGGAAACCCTCAGCTACTTTGTCAAGTGCGTCCTCCCATGTAGCTTCGTGGAGTTCACCATCTTCACCGCGGATAAGTGGGGTCTTTAACCGGTCGGGATGTTGCACGAAATCGTAAGCAAACTGACCTTTAACACAGAGCGCGCCTTGATTCGCGGGGCCGTCCATGGCAGGATGGATGCCGATAATTTTCTCATTTTTCGTGAGGATATCAACGGAGCATCCTACACCGCAGTATGGACAGATTGTGCGGGTTTTGTCAGGCATAGCATCGGCTACCTCATCAACCGCACGGAGTGCTTTCTTGTCGGCGAGTGCACCCGTCGGACAGGTCTGGATACACTGCCCACAAAACGTGCAGGCGGAATCCTTGAGAAGCCCATCAAACTCCGTCGTAATCTGTGTATGAAAGCCGCGGTTCATGACGTTAATAGCGTGGTCACCCTCTTGCTCAGCGCAGACACGGACGCACCGATAACAGGAGATACAAAGTTCATAATCTCTGAGGATAAACGGATTGTCATCTTCGGTTTTATTAGTGCCGGATTTCGCACCTGCCATACGGGTACTGTTTACTGCATACTTGTCGCGGAGGTCCGCGAGTTCACCCGCAGCATAACCGCGCAACGGGGACACATCAACTTCACGATTCTCGCTGACAACCATCTCCAGCAGCGTCTTCCGGTACGCTTCTATTGTATCGGTCGCTGTGCGGACAACCATTCCGTCTGTGGCTTGCGTCGTACAGGATGCCACAGGATTCCGCGCACCTTCTAACTCGACGATGCAAAGGCGGCAACCACCGAAAGGCTCAAGCCTCGGATCATAGCAGAGCGTTGGAATCTCTTTTTGATGGCGTTGCGCGACTTCAAGAATCGTTTCGCCTTCAGAAAAAGTGACTTCAATACCATCAATTTCCATGTTATGTTTCATCACGATAAACCTCAACGTGTCGTGCCCTGGGGTTGCCGCTACTCAATAGGTTATTCTCCAGCACTAAAATCGATTTGTGGCACCTCTAATGTGCCAGCCAGAATCTGCTGTCTCGCTGCTTTGACCTTTTGTTGTACCTCCTGAGGCACCTGAGATTTCAGTTCTGGGTTATAAGTCAAAGCGATTGCACCGTCAGTCGTCATTGTAAAGACATAGAGTTTGGATTCAAACGTCCCTGCCTTGACAGCCGTGGCGAGTTGCACATAGGCTTTCGGTGTAATCACGGCATTCGCGAGTACAGCGCGAGGTGAGACAGCGCTCTGATCGCGGTTAGCACCGAAGGCGTAGACAGTTTTGCCGGCATCCTGTGCTAAAACGACTGCTTCAAACGCACCGAGTCCCGCTTCATTCGCGTTGTGAAAAATGAAGTCAACGCCTTCCTGAATCTGTGTGGTAGCGATATCCCTTGCCTTAGCAATGTTTTCCCAGTCGCCAACATAATCACGTTGCAGTACAGCATTCGGGTTGACACTTTTCACACCGCCTTCAAACGCCATAAACACGCTATTGCCAGATGGAAGTTCTTGTCCACCGACCATCCCGATCTTGTCTGTCTGTGTCATCAAACCGGCGATCATCCCTAAAAGGTAGGTGGCTTGTTCAAGTCGAAAGACAATCGGGGCGACATTCTCACGGACAGCCCCGCTTGCGCCTGCAGACGTAATAAAGACAATTTCAGGATAATCGTGCGCGATGGCTATCGCTGCCTCCTGATATTCGTAGCCATGCCCGAAGATAAGGTGATAGCCATCCATAGCGTAGGTGCGAAAATCTGATTCCCAGTCAGCAGGGGTTAAACTCTCGACGTAGTCTATTTCGGCACCGAGTTCGGTTCCGATCGCTGTTAAGCCATCGTGTGCCAAGGCATTCCATCCCTGATCGCTAATAGAACCCGGTAGAAGCATACCGACTTTGAATGTTTCGGGTTCTGGCGTGTGGATAATTTTGCTGCTATCCTGAACTCTCTCGCAACCTACTATAGACCCGATGACCAAGAGACATACGATTAGGACTGAACGTCCAAGTTTGTCTAACAAATTCCAATAAATTCGTCGTTCCACCTGAATACTCCCATATTATTCGCTACCGCTGGCGAGGTTTGAAACTGAGGCTCCGTCCGTTACGGGGAAGGACACCAGCAGTACACATACTGACGGTTGACGGCTATTGCGTAAGATAGGTTTGCTCCACCTTTAATTCGCCTGAGAGAATTTTGGCTTTTGCGTCCTCAACGGCTTTTTGTGCTGTCTCTGACACCTTATCCTTCAACGTCGGGTTGTATACAAAAGTAAGTGCTTCATCTTCTACCATTGTGAAGCGATAGGGTTGCGGTTCAAAGGTGCCTTCCATCACAACCTTGGCGAGATTTACAAAGACCTTGGGGGTAACAATGGCACTCGCGACTATAGTTGTAGGGGACAACTCGCTCTGGTCTCGATATACCCCGAAAGTGTAGACCGTCTTTCCATCGGATTGTGCCTCCATTGCAGCTTGAAAAACGCCGAGTCCCGCGACATCCGCAACCGGAAAGAGAAAGTCGCTGTCTTCATTAATGTGTGCCTGGGCGAGTTCCTTCCCTTTCCCGATGTCCGACCAATTGCCGACGTACGCCCGACGCACCACGACATCAGGGTTAACGCTTTTCGCACCCTCTTCAAACGCACTAAACATACTATTGATAGCTGAGATGTTTTGCCCACCGACAATACCGATTTTGTTTGTTTCGGTCATTGATCCGGCGATAATCCCTAACAAGTAAACGGGCTCCTCAATCGCGAAAACTATCGGAGATATGTTATCGGTGACAGTGTTACCAGTGGATGTAATAAAAACCGTTTCGGGGAAGTCTGGAGCAACTTGTTTCGCGGATTCCTGATATTCAAAGCCGTGTCCAAAAATAAGTTGATACCCATCGAGTGCGTAATCGCGAAAGTGTGCTTCCTGATCTGTCGGGGTTCGACTCTCAATGTGGCTAACTTTTGCCCCTAACTCCTTTTCAATCGCTTTGAGACCATCATAAGCGAAAGCATTCCATCCGCCATCGGTGATGGAAGCGGGCAGAAGTAAAGCAACCTTAAATTTTTCGTGTTCCTTCGCATAGACGTATGTATTTCCAATGAGCATGAGTCCGATTGCGAGAAGGCACAAGTATGGAGCATAGGTTGCAATGCTATGCCCTGATTTACAAGCGGTATATTTCATATAAATCCTCTTCTATAGCCGCTGGCGCGCTCAGCAAACACGCCAGCGACGCACGGTTCGCGAGATAGGTTAATCTGTGTCGTCTTCCTTTTCAGAGAAATCGATTTGCGGCACCTTCAACTCGCCTGCCAGGATTTTGGCTTTTGCCGCTTCAACGGCTTTTTGGACATTTTCTGGAAC
>VXXH01000832.1 GCA_009835515.1 Candidatus Poribacteria bacterium | reverse complement strand
GCTTGTTGTTGTAATACCCTTCAAAGGTATCGCCTTTAACAACGATTTTAAGTTTATATTTCACCCTATTTAATTTAATCGCGCCAACATCCTGTTGGGCATACGCCCCAGTTTTAACCCACCATTCAGCGGTGCTATTCCCCAGATTTACCCACAACCCACAGTGATTGTTAACATCCTTCCATCGCACCACTAATGCCATCCAGTTCCCCTCGGCATTCCGGACAGTCGCTTCAATAGTAAGGTCAGTCCAGTTTGCTTCACCAATCAGAGCGACCCCCTCTACGGCGTTGAGTTCTTCTCCAACATACATCCCATTTTCGACCTTCCATTTTCCACCCTCTTCTTTCCATCCTTTCGGTTTTTTGTTATTATCAAAGTTGAAAAAGAGCGCGAAAGAAGGAATAACAGAAAAAAGCGTCAGAAGAAATATCAATGTCGTCAGGGTTTTCGTTGAATACACTTCGATTTTGGTAAGCTGCCACATAGCCGATTCCCTTTACATCAAAATTGTGTGATCAAAAGTCTCATAAATGATGTCCTGAAAAGTAGGTTCGCCGAGGCACTGGGACCTCGGCGAAAACGTTTTGGAGAAACTGAGGCGTAGTCAGTGAAGGCAGAAGCCCTAATAAGTATTTCTCTCGTCTATTCTGCTTAATTCCCGCCGAGTGGTTGTTCCTCTTGCGCCATATCTGGGCGGCTGCCGAGCCAGAGTTTGATGGCAGGGCTGCTCGCTACGATGCGTTGGCCGACCGATGCGTTGACAACAACAGTGTATGGACGCGTCTGCTGCGTACCGATGAACGGGTTACGCCGTAACTCATTATCACCAGCCCTGATAATATTTGGCACGAGCGTTAAGGTGGCCTCCGTTTGATTCCTTCGGAGTAAAGTATTTTGTCGTCGGAGCCGGACACCGAAAGGCAAACCGACAGCCGTAAGGTTCAGATTTTGCCGATTGCCGTCTTGCCGATCAACTTTGACAATAATATCAATGGGTGAATCAGGGGTTACCACAATCTCCTCTAATTGGGTTGATAACATAATAGGCGCGGTCTCTGTAACACTGACGACAACGTTCTTCCGCCGGACGGTCTGATCGTTGTTCTGAATTCGGTAGACTTCAACCGGTGTTGCGGCGCGACGATATTCATTGCCAGCAGCGGTGGTGACGGCACCGACAACCTGAACGACGCGAGGTTCAAGTTCAGCATCGGGTGCGGCAGTGAGTGTAATGTATCCTTGCGTTACGCCAGTCCCCGAAAGGATTGCGCTTTCGCTGGCAGTGACACCCGGTGGCAAGTTTTCAACGGAGAGTCGTATTGGTTCCGTAAATCCAACGCGACGTTGCAGCGTCACATTCAACAAGATCGTCCCCCCACGTCCGATATTGGGATTATCGGGTGTTACGGCGATGGCAAAATCAGGTTTTGTTAGACGGGCATCTAAGTGGTAAACGTAGCCTGCGCCGCCGTTTCCAGCAATGTCCTCAACTCGGACAGCATACTCGCCGGGTTGGTTGAAACTGTAATCAATAATAGCGTTACGTCTGCCGCCAATACCAGCATTATTTGCTAACACCTGCCCATCTGCATCGAGTAAGGTGAGAGATGGACTCAATGGTGAACTCAGGCGTTCTGCAGAGACAGTGAGCGAATACCCACCTATATCCGCGAAAAATCCCCACGGTCCATAGCCGTTCGTAACTTTCACAAGAATCTTGTTTCTGCCTTTAGAGACAGGTAGCTGAATAACATCGTCGGCACGACGGAGTGGACGATGGATGTATTTGCTGAAAACAAGTTTGTCGTTCACCCAAATCTTGATGGTATCGTCAGAACCGAGGGACAAGAGATAGTTCTGATCACGGTCAGATTCGAGGTATGTCAAGGCATAGCCAGTAACATCGTCTTCGGGGACGTTTGAGAAGACGTTCTCCCCCCTACGATTGGTTTTATACCACCCGATTTTTCGTCCCTCTTTGCCGATGTACTCCTTATCGAGATCAATCTCGGTTTCAGGGGGATAGACGGTATCAAACCCCCTTTCATCAACGTTATCAAATGGGAAGATTACCCACCATGGACCGAGGCTTGTGCCTTCTGAAATGGTAAAACGGTAGTAATCCACCTCACCGGGTTCTGAGATACGTCCACTGATTGCGCCAGGGGTTGTGAGGCGTTGTGCGTGTTCGAGTTGACGTGCGATGAGTGCGCCTAAACGTTGCGCTTCTTGGGCGACAAAAGCGATGATACGGTCGCGCTCAGTCGTTGTAATGTCGGCATTCTCTTTATTCGCCATGCGTGTAATGGTGCTTGTCCATTCCTCGGCAGAGAGTGCACGGTTGCTCGGTGAACGCAGTTCATGGCAGGCACTACACTTTGTTTCAAAAAGAATTTCGGATTCGGTGAATTGTGTCGTGGCATCTTGCGTCGCAGGTTCGTCAGAAGCGGATTGACGTTCAACATTTTCTTCAACAGTTTCAGGGTGGGCATTGATAACAAACGGAAAGATGCCGTACGGGGTACGAATCTGTTTAAGACCGGGTTGATCATCCGCAGTCAACTCGACCTGCCACTCCGTTTCGGGTAGATTTTCCCCGCCAATCACACACTGAATAATGTTGGTTTTCGCAGGGACGGGAGGTCCGTATGCAAGAGAGCCTGTTGCCTCTGTTAGACTTGCAGCCTTCGTGTCTCCACCAAGAGGCACGGTTCCACCAGCAGGGAAAAGATAGGTATTGTACGGAAGAACACCACCCGTTAACCGGTAAACGGAATCTGGATTGCCGCGATGCAATAGATCACGAATGCGTAGGAGATAGGGAGCGTCGTCAGGAAGCGTTATATCAATGAGCGGATCAAGACTGTAGAACCCGTTACTGCGTGCGAGTTCAACACCCTTCGCATCAAAAACAGAGATCGTTGGATTAAAGAATTGTTGGCTGATGTTGTTAAGGCGGTATGCTTTGACACTAAACACACATCGTTGTCCTTTGCTTCCTTGAAAAACGTAATAATCCTCGTCGCCACCGGGATTCACGACCCCATTGATAAGGCTTGGTAGCTCAATAGTGGTAGCGGATTCTGGGTCGTTATTCGACTCGGTTTCAATGACATCGGGGGTGTGACTCACCTCAAAGGGCCATGCGGTGGAGGTGCCGTGCTTGCCGACAATCCGAATTTCGCGAAGCCCGATGGGGGCATCCGGTGCGATAGATAATTCGGCGGTTAATCCAGCACTGGCTCTTGCCGCCGATGAAAGATAGGCAACAATCTGCGTCTGTGCTTCGGCGCTGATCTCTGCGCCCTTCTCCGTAATCATCCGTTGAACAGTGGCTTTCCACTGCGCCGGGGTCATTGACCTGTTACTCGGAGAGCGGAGTTCGTGGCACTGCCCACAATTCGCGTCAAAGACGGGTTTATGCGTATCATCAACTTCACCACCAGCGGGATGAAGTTGCGCGGTAATCCCAGATTCTCCTTCAACAATGACGCGGTGCGCGCCCTCTAAATCAGAACCTTGGATGGCGACCTCAACGGTCATTCCGGGTTGTCCTCCCGCCGGGAAAAGAGAATTAAGTCGCGGGGTACCTTGTGCGAAGACGGGAAGCGTCATAAAAATAAAGAGCAATGTAAAAAGCGTTCGGATTGTACTTGCAAGGCTATATTGCTTAGTCAAAAGGGGTATAGTATTGGTAAGCATCGCGAAAGACCCTCCGAAATTAGTTACCAGTTACCAGTTAAGAGGGTTCGGGATTAGCAAGTATCTCTTTTAACCGATAACTGAAAACCGATAACCGAAAACCATATTAGAACTCGTGTGTTAAGGTGCGTCTGCGGAGATTCCAGATTCGTACTTTACCATCTCGACCGCCTGCGGCGACAAACTCGCCATTCGGACTGAACTTTACTGCGTAAACAGCATCGGTCGATTCATCAAAAGTGCTATAGCGGTTGCCTGACCGGAGATTCCATATAATCACGGAAGTGTCTGCACTACCGGACGCAATCATAGCCGTCTGATTGTTTGCGCGTCTTGGTAAAACGAGTGCAGTATCAACACTATAAACAGCCCCTTGATGCCCGTCGTATTCACGAACGCGCGCCCCAGTCATCTCGAGTGAATCTCGTCCGACTGCGATCTCTTCGCCGTCTCCGGCGGGTGTAACGCGCCATGTCCGGACGGTATTATCGGCAGATCCTGAAACTATCACACCTTCATTAACTGAATAGGCAAGACTATAAACAGCGTCATCGTTTGCATCAAAGTTCACCATGACGTTAAAAGTGTTAGGGTTCCATACTTTTATGGTTTTATCTTCACTACCGGTGACAAAGTAAGTTCCTTGTGGATGGTACAAGGTGCAAAGGACTCTCCCGACGTGTTGGGTCAGCCACTTTGCTTGTTTGTCTATTGGATCTTCGGTATCCTCAAGCAGCGTCACATCAATGACAGCACTATATTCATCCATGCTGGCAGTGAGCAGGGTTGTGTTACTCGGGCTGAGTGCAATAGATTCAATGGTATCACCGTGAACCTCGAAGCTTTTTATGAGTTCTTCAGAGGCGACATCCCAAATTCGTATTTCACCGCTTTGGGCGGCAACACCCCCGCCTGCATAGAGCCACAATGACGATGTCTCCTGATTATTCGCTGCTGCTTGTGAGGTCACGCGATCACGATCATCGTGATGGCGTGCCTCGCTGAACTTGAGACTTCGGACCTCACCCGCATGCGGTTCATAGGTGTGAATAATACTTTGTGTCTCCAGATCCCAGAGTTCAATCCACTGATATTTGCCGACAGCAAGCGCTTTCCCATCAGGACTAAATTCAAGTGACCAAATGGGAGACAGCGGTTGGTCTGCAAAACCGATCGGCATTGCAAAGATAATATAGGACGCTGCTATTAGGGTTCCTATGTTACGGAGCGTAACGAAAGCAATATGACGCATTTTTTTATGGGGTTAAAGATTAGAAGGCAGGTAGCAAGGATTGGAAGGATAAAAGAATTAGGGTGGTCCCTTCCCCCTTCTGTCCTTCTATCCTTCTATTCTTCGATGCGAATCCCTCTAATCTTCAGCCCGTTGTTTGGTAAGCGATTAGCATGCAGATCGCAAATGTAAAGCATTCTCACTGCAAAGCAACATTTGGTCTCCGCGTGTGGGAAACCAAATTTGGGCGAGTACGCCGCAAAATCGCACCTAACTCAGTACACCACGGATGGGTCTACCACCGCGCGAAAGGACAATACGGACTCCATCTGGTGATTCCAGGTGTTCATTATAATCAACACCGAGGGATTGATAGAGTGTGGCTGATAAATCTTCGGGGCGTACCGGCGTTTCAGCAGGTTCCATCCCAAGCGGATCGGAAGCACCGATGACCTGTCCACCTTGGACACCGCCTCCGGCGAGCATGATCGAGAAGACGCGGGAATGATGGTCCCGTCCAGCGTTTCTGTTGATGACCGGCGTTCTGCCGAACTCACCCATCGCGATGACGAGCGTGGTTTCCAATAATCCGCGATCGCTGAGATCTGTGATTAAGGTAGCCATCGTCTGATCGAAAGCGTTGAGTTTCCCGGGCAGGGATGAGAAGATGTTGTTGTGGTTATCCCATCCACCGTTGCTGACTGTGACGAAGTTAAC
>VXXH01000802.1 GCA_009835515.1 Candidatus Poribacteria bacterium | reverse complement strand
TGGTAATATATTCTACGACCCGATAGCCTAGTGAGGGAAGTGCAGCAGGCTCTTTGTAGCCTCTAAAACGGCTTCCTTCTTCAAGCATAAACTTAATCCGTTTATCGAAAGTGTCGATCCTGGCTTTTATGTCTGTCAAGGAAATGTGCCCGAGGTACCAATAACCAGGAACCTTGGCGGTGTCTAAATTTTCACCATCCACTGTCGGTAAAAACCTCATGACAACGACAGGGATCTCATAAAGGTGACCAGAGGCCGGCGTGGCAAGATACGGATCAATGGATTCATATACAGGCGAAATCTCTTCGGCAAACGCAGGCAACACTTGGGGCAGCAACACGACAAGTATAAATGGTAAGAAAATGGGAACTGCTCTGTTCATTGCAAACCTCCTGACTCAACGCAAAAAATTGACAACATAGTTAGGTTTTAAATTATTTCAGAACTGTAACGGGTAGCGGTTTCGGGGTAGAAGATGACGAAGATTCTACCATTCACTTTCGTATGAGCATTTTCCGCGTTGCAGTGAAATCGCCTGCTGTGAGCGTGTAAAAATAGACACCGCTTGCGACGGGTTCACCGATCTCGTTTTTGCCGTCCCAATACGCCGCACGACTACGACTCTGGTACATACCGATACCTTTATGTCCTAATGATAGCATGCGTACCAAACTTCCGTCTATAGTGTAGATGCGAAGCGTGACATCTGCTGGATTTGCCAACTGATAGGGTATCCATGTCTCTGGATTGAACGGGTTCGGATAGTTCGCTAACAGTGCTGTCTCTTTTGGTGTCAACATTAACAGGAGCTGCTCAAGGAGACGGATGCCGCGTTGTGAGGTGGTATCTGTGAGGTTGAGCTGCTTCGCCGCGGAGAGCCAGTGCTGCACAGTCTCTGTGGAGAGATTGGCAGCAGACGGCGCGCCGGCAGCCACTTCTCCAAATGATGCAGCGACGGCGACGAGGTCTTGGATGTTAACCTGACCATCACCGTTGACATCCGCGGGTGTCTCTCCTGTTTCTCCGAAAGCGGCAGCAACAGCGACGAGGTCTTGAATGTTGACTACGCCATCGTCATTGACATCGGCTGCGAGGCGTGGCGGTTCTGACGGTGCCAGTCGGAAGTCCCACAGCAGCACCGTGCCACCCTCACCATAACTGGCAAGTGTCAAACCATCCGGCTTGAACAACACACGACCTGCTCCTGTGAAAGTGGAGGTGAATTTCACCGCGCCCGTTGCAACATCCCACAAGCGTACCCTCTCATCTACACTGGCAAGGGTCGTCCCATCTGGACTGAACAATACACTGTACACAGCGGTTGTATGTTCTGTGAAGGTAGCTTTGACCGTGCCAGTCGCAACATCCCACAAACGCACTGTTTCGTCCTGACCTCCACTGGCAAGCGTCAAACCATCCGGACTGAACGATACACTATGAACATCACCCACATGCCCTGGAAGCTCGGATTTTAGCGTGCCAGTCGCAACATCCCACAAACGCACCTTCCCTTCCGAGATCCCAACCCCAGTTTCCCAAATCCCACTGGCAAGTATCGTGCCATCTGGGCTGAATGATAGACTGCTGACCCAATAATCCCCTTCGAGCGTGGATTTCAGTTTCAGTGTGTCAGTGGCAACGTCCCATAAACGTGCTGTATCAATACGAAGCGGTCCATTTGAACTCCCACTGGCAAGGACGGCTCCATCCGGACTGAACGATAGACATCTGATCCCGAGCAGATGTCCACTGATCGTAATTTTGCGGGTGCCGGTCGCAACATCCCACAGACTCAACACTCTGCCAGAACTACTGGCAAGCGTTGCGCCGTCGGGACTGAACGATATATTCCCGAGGGCTGTATGCCCTATGAACTCGGATTTCAGCGTCTCTGTGGCAACGTCCCACAAACGGACTGTTCCGTCAAAACTTCCGCTGGCAAGCGTTGAACCATCCCGACTGAATGATACACTCACGACCCCAGCCAGATGTCCCTTGATCGTAGTTTTGAGGGTGCCGGTCGCAACATCCCATAACAACACCCTCCAGTCGTCATTACTGCCGCTGGCAAGCGTCGTAGCATCCGGGCTGAACGCTATCCTGATATTGCCCCAATAATGCCCGGTGGTGATTTCAGATTTCAACGTCCCTGTCCCTACATCCCATAAACGCACTGTGGTGTCTCCCCTCGCCCCTGTGCTGGCGAGGGTAGTGCCATCCGGACTGAACAATATGCTATAGATCTCTGAATGCCCGGTGGTGAGTTCGGATTTCAGCGTCCCTGTTTCTACATCCCATAAACGCACCTTCATGTCCCAGTCCCAAGCGCTGGCAAGGGTCATACCATCCGGACTGAACGATAGATTTGTGACACCACCCCAAAGTCCTTTGAGTTCGGATTTCAGTGCGCCGGCACCTACGTCCCATAAACGCACCGTCGCACCAAAACCCAAACTCCCACTCGCCAGCGTTGTGCCATCCGGCCTGAAAGAGATACTCGATATATCGCCTAAATGCCCGGTGGTGATTTCGGTTTTCAGCGTGCCGGTATCTACGTCCCATAAACGCACGGTTCTATCAAAACGCCCACCCGCACTAGCGAGGATAGTGCCATCCGGACTGAACGACACCCTCGCGACACCGCCCGTATGTCCGGTAAGCAGTGCCAATGCTTCAGACGTTTCGGTATCATACAACCAGATACCGATCCTACTCGCTACCGCAAGCAATGAGCCATCTGGTGAATACGCTATCTCATTTATGCCACCTTTACCAAGACGTGCTTTGGCACCTTCGGGTAGACTGAACTGCGTGTGTGCCGCATATTGCGCAAAACAGGGCACAATACTGGGGCTTGAAACTACTATTAGGGTTAAAATCAAAAATAGTCTTGTTTTCATTTTCATGGACGCGTGTCTCCTTTATGGATTGTCAGTGTTAAGGCTCCAGCGATTCTTTAAAGTTGCTATCTAACTCGGTTGCCCAACGCACAATTGCCTCATGTCTATCAACATCGTTTCGCTTTTGAAACCAATTGGCGAGCAGCTTGCCGGTCTCAATAAGTAGGTCTCTCGATTTTGGCGCGTACGGTTTCACCGCTAACGCCTGTTCGTATTTCTTCATCGCATTTTTCGGTTCTTTTCGGTTCATTAAACAGCGCACGAGCGCACATTGTACGCGAGTCAACTTCTCCGCGATCGGGTTTACCGCATCAGGGTTTGGAGCAGCCTCGCCGGTGCCGGGTGTTGGCGAGGCTGCGGCTCCCGCTTTACTCAGCATTACATCGAGCTGCGATTCAAGCGAGAGCAGATTTTGATATGCGACAGCATTCTTCGGGCGTTTCGAGAGGACGGTCTCAAAAGTTGTCAATGCTTTGAGATGTTCGTCCTGCACGAGATAGAGATAGCCGATCATATTGTGCATATCTATAGTTTTTTCAGATGCCGGAATCCCTTCAAAGACAGCGACCGCCGCTGCGTATTTCTTCCGGTTCATCAAGGCATTTCCACGTCGGACCTGGAGGTTCACGAGTTCCGTTTTTACGTTCTTATTGTTAGGGTCTTGCACCAAAATCTGTTCCAATTCGCTTTCTGCCTGTTCATATTTGCCGGTGTGCTGATACGCCTGCGCCAAGCTCAAACGGAGATTGATGTCGTTCGGAAAGAGGTCTACCGCCTTCTGGAGCTGCACCAGTGCAGCACTATAATCCCTTTGGTTTCTCAAGGCCCGCGCATATTGCTGATATGCGGCGACGAGGTTATGCTTCGCCTGTTCGTCGGTCGGTAGTGCTGTGTAAATCTTATGAAACGCTGAAATCGCTGCTGGGTAGTCTCGCACTTTGAGATACAATTCCCCAAGCAGACTGGCGATATCTGTATCGTCTGGGTGCAGTTCTTGCAATTCGAGATAGGTCGCAATCGCCTCGGTGGAACGCCCGGCTTGCCGACGGGCATTTGCTTTTTGCCAAAGGACATCAATCAAGTTTGTTCTGGCGAGTTGATAGGTCGGTTGTAGTGCTAAAGCGTCGCGATAGGCGCGAATCGCTGCATCCCATTCACCTTTATTCCTAAGCACCACGCCGTGGTTATTATAACTGCTCAGGAGGTTCTTCTGTGCCTCGGCATCATCCGGTGCGAGCTCCAATGCCTTTCGGTAATATGTAATCGCTTGGGAATACTCGGAGGCGAGTGCATATCCGTCTCCCATGACCCGATAGGTGGTAGCGTCCTCCGGATCGAGACGGATGGCTTTCTGAAAATATGTGGTTGCTTCGTCAAAAGCGCGGCGTTTTAAGGCATTGAACGCTTTCTGACGGAAGAGTTGACATAGGTTCTTTTTCGCGGTTTTGTGATGCGGCGAGCGTTTCAGTGCGTTCTCAAACGCCTGTATCGCCTTGTCCATATCGCCTTGCTGGTAGTAGAGCGTACCGAGGGAGTTATAGGATTCGGCACTTTGACGGAAGGACCGGTGTCCTTGCTGGCTTTTCACGCGCTGTTCAACGAGACGGACTGCTTGGTTCGACTGTCCCGTCTTTTGGTACGCTTGAATCAGTTTCGCCTTTGCCGGTTCATAGTTCGGATCAACTTTGAGGCAGTTCTGAAAATTAGTAATCGCGGGTGTCATATCGCCTTTGTCGAAGTAGACTGCCCCGAGGAGATAGTGCGGACGCGCGAGCCTCGGATTCGTCTGGATCGCTTTTTTCAGAAGGTCAATTGCAATATCGTGCTGCGAGGTGTGGAGCGGTGTATCGTAAATCTTCAGCAATGTGTTGATATCGCGAGGCGTTGGGTGTTGCGCCGTCGCCATGGCGTGGCAGACATCATCGGTATTTGGGCTGTGTCCCCATAAACCGATGGCGTGCCCAAATTCATGGAGGCACACGGTGCGCATCTTTTCTTCTGAGAGTTCACCGGTGGTGCCGTCCCCCTCTAATACAAGGATCACCTCTACTCTGAAATGGGCTGCGGTGTTTGCGGGTTGATTAGTGTTGTCCTTTTGGGCTTGGACATCAGTACCAGAAACGGTGTACTTACCTTGCTCAAGTCGCGTTAACTCCGCGCTACCGAGTCGCGTATCAAGGAAACTCAGGCGACCGGTATAGGTTGAGGTAACGCGGATGTCTGCCTGCTCCAAGGTTTCGGTTTCTTGGAACCGGATCTTCCCGTCGGTAGCGGTCTCCCAAGTACGCATGGCGTAGCGTATCTCATTTAGATAGGGGTGTGCTTTGAGCGTAGGTGAGATATGCACGCGAATCGGCATCTGTGTAAAACGCGTGATTCTGCCGCCCGAAAATAGCGTAATCTGCTCGAAATAATCTGTTGCCATTGGACTATCGGCGGTGTTCTGTGCTGCGCCGTGTGTTATGAACACAACGGTTATCCACGAAATCATAAAAAAGGAATAGAGTCTTCTTATTTGCATAACGCGGCACCTCCTACTTCAAGTATGTGCACACCCCGTGTTAGACGAAGTTTGATAAAGATAGGACTTACGCCCCAGTGATTTATACCGCAGGAGATTTCAGTTCACTTTTATAACCTCCTCGCAAAGCATATTATCCGTTCTACGAGGTTATGTCAAATATTATTGCGTAAGTCCTATTACAATAGATCATTGCTAATCGGTTCTTGTTTTTCTATCCACCCGTTGTCCCAACAAATCTGCCCAAAATCGCTGCTG
>VXXH01000400.1 GCA_009835515.1 Candidatus Poribacteria bacterium | reverse complement strand
GAATTTAACAACAAAAAACCGCTGTTTTGGTGGTTAAACCACAGTTGTAGTTGAGAAAGGAGGATTTTTCCATAAAGGGTAGCCAGCAAATGGGTTTTACTATAAAGGGTAGCCAGCAAGGTCGGCTATGTTTTGGATATCCCTTGCTACCGCCTCGTGCCGGAATGATTGCTAACGTTTCCATAATGTTTACTCCTGTGTTGCTGCTTCATACCCCCAAACAGTCCATCCTTCTCTTGGATTTCTACAGAAAAGTTCAATCTTCGCCATGTCAGGATATAGGGTTTCCAGTAGTTCAGCACACTGGACGGGTTTTTCACTATGTTTTTTGCGAGGTGCTTCAATGATACTTGAAACACGCTTTTCTTTAGGCGGTGGTGGGAACTCGCCACGTGTACCTATCAGTAGTAGTTCGTGTTGACCGCGTGCCCAATAGCCCATACCTATTTTATCTTTCACCCATACCATGTTCGTCTTGTATTCAAAGCCCCACGCTTCCATAACTGATAGCGATTCCCTTAATTTCGGTGCTGTTGCCCAGAGATACAATACAGCGTCTGTGTGACAGAACTCAGATACATTGATAGCCATTATTTCTTCTATCTCCATTGTTGGATAGTGGTTTTCTATTTCTCGGTTCTCTGATCTGGTAAAGTCGTATTGCCATGGCGGGTCTGCGTAAATCACAGAAAACTTTTGTTCGCCTGAAGGGAGTCGTGTTGCTTCAGCCGATAGTTTTTCTACACATTTTTGACGGGTTTCCTTCCTACGCTTTCGTTTGCTTTTCTCTTGTAAAGCAGAACGCGTAAGGGGAGTTTCTGTCTCAACAGCTTCTGCTTTTGCTGCCTCGTATTCTGGGTCTGATAGGTGGTCATGTGCCATTCGGATTTTGCGGATTTCTTGGGGCTTAATACTCAGTTCGGGGGTGTTCTCTATGGGAACGCCCCCAAGTTGAGTATCTCTACCTCTTTTACCACTTTCTTGCGGTGTTTGAGGCGGGTTCGCTTTAGCGATAGCCCGTTCAGCGTCTTGTACGAGATTTGCTGCCTGAACTTGAATATCCTTGCGGTTTAATATTGCAGTCGCAGCCGCAACAGCCCGTGCTTTATCCCGAATTTCTACACGCTGCCAGTCTTCAGTGGCTTCGGCAAGTGCACGTCTCGCTATGTCTAATTTTGCGGGAATGTTCTGGTCATTTTCAACCGGTTGTAAAGTTCCGATTTGTTTGTTCATTCGTTACTTTCCTTTGTGTTCTTTACGATATGATCTAACGTATCAGCAGAAAAATAAAACATAGACTGCTTCAAGGTGGGTGTAAATCCACAGATTTCAACGATTGGTTAGCCGAGGCGGTATGTCCGCGTTTGACGGCGAATCACGTTCTGGCCTTAGAAAATGCAATGCTCCACAAGACTTCTCGGACGCGAGAACTCATAGAGGCGACGGGGGCGAGTCTTCTGTTTCTGCCTCCTTATTCTATAATTCACTATAGTTTGCGGACTCACCCAACAAGTTGTGTTAAATACTATATACTGTCAAATGTTAAATAGAAAAGGCGCGGTCAAAAAAACCGCGCATATCTTCTATAGCATAGGAAACTGTTGGTCTCCTGTGCATCTTACAACCGTTGTAAGATGCCTCCCGTTCGTCGTAGTGCAAGTCCGCCTGATAAGGGGATTTAGGGGTTGTTATTGCGCTTTGCCTATTCCTCAATCCAAATTATAGGGCATCGTTTTTTAAAGCGGTTTTTGGCAATCTATCATAAGTCGGACACGATCTGAGAGGTGGACAATGTGGCTTTCTTTCAGTGTGAATTGTGCCCCTACATATACCGATCTGGTTTGTCTGGGCGATTTTAACACTAAGTCGTGTTCGTCCATTGAATATCTGATCAGCGAGATACCGTCCCTGAAGTCTTGGCTGATATCAAGTATAATCGTGCCTTTGTTATATGGGTCTATAATCACTGTTATACCGATTTCATTAAGATCGAGGTATCTTTTCTCGTTGTCGGAGACCTCAAGCGGTGTGTTATGGCAGCCACCAAGCTGCATAACCGCTATTAGGATGGCGACAAAATTTTCCTGCTGCTAACTTATGCCCAATCATTGCGTTTTCGCTTCACAATTGTCTTGAATTTCTCCAGAAAAATAATAAGGCTGCACGCTTCCTTTTAGGGTTCCGGGAGCCGATACACCCCGCGTCGGACTTTTACAATTTCACCGTTGGCGACAAGGTGCGTGAGTTTTGTATTTATTGCTTTTGGATGTCCTTGAATAGCTGCGGTGAGTTCGGGTGTTGTTTTCTCGCCATCGGCAAGAGAAGAGAGGATTTGCTCGCGGAGGGGCGGGCGAACAATCTTCACACCCCGCATTCTTTGTAACACTCGGCTCGCCTGCCTTGTGGAGCATCCGAGAACCGCTTCTACCTTTTTTCTGCTGGATTCAGCCGTTAGGTTGTCCCGTTCTCTTTCAAAGCGTTGGCGTGTCTGTATTGCCTCGTGAAGTTTGTCTAAGCCACCGGCAACCTCGAAATCTTCCCAGTCAAAAAGAACGCTTTCAGGTCTGTCGGTGATCTCAGGAATTCGCAAACCCGTAATCAACATAACTTTCTTGTTTGCTAAACGGTGCAGCTGCGCCAGCTCTATAATCTGTGTGAATATATAGGCGACTGTTCTTTCATAAATGCTTTGAACGCGGTCGTCTTTGTAGCGATAGGACTCAGGTTCCATTTCATAAGAAAGAGGTTCTTCGTCGTTTCCAAACAAGATCTGCGCGCGATCTGAAATGGAGCGGGGTCTCGCTTCCGGCATGCCAACTATCCAAATGACTTCTGCCTCTTGAAAAGCAGTTTCCAATCCTTCGCCTTTGATCCGTCGAAAAGATGTCAAAAAACGGACGTTCTCATTTTTCGCGATATTCTCCAGCTGCCCGATCGCTTGAGTGTGGGTTATAATCCCATGCTTAATATTCTGATCTCTGTCAATTTCGGCTTGGATCCCCCAAAAAATGCGCTGCCCTGTTTCAGACATCCCGAGAACATCCCAAGTATTGCTGTGGTCTAAAATTGTCTCCCGTGGATAAATACCGCTGCGAATCTGAAAAACACGGCTTCCCGGAACCCACGCTCTTGGCTCAGTGGAAAGAGTTTCAGTTTCCTCATCCAAGAACGTCCGACGTAGGTGCTCGCCGTTAAGGGCCAGGGAGGTGACCAAAAGGGGGCTGACGCTTCGGTGGAGGATCGGCGGCACCCAGAATCGTAGACCTTCCTCCTCCCATCGCATCGGCGCATCAGCGTCCCGCGTGTAATGTGCAAAGAAACGTTTGAGTTGATGCCAGAATGTCCAGTTTGGATCCGAACAAACCGTTGGGAATTCCTGAATACTTTCAACAGTCGCTGCATCTAAGATGTCCAAACGGACGGCATCTGATAAAGGCATCGGAATTTTCATGTTTTCCCCAATCACAAAAGTGTCGACTTGCAAAAAGGGCAATCCTGCTGCAGCAAGTCTATCTGCAGCTCTGTTATCCAAAGGAATATAAGCAGAGATCCCCCGCGCAAACTCGATTGTAAAACGTGCTAATTCTTCTCCGGTCTCTGGATCAATAGCCCCTCGTGCGACCACTCTGCCGGGTACATTGACGTGGCACATCTGTTCAATGAGTTCTTCTTCCAACCATTCAAACGTCTGTATGACTGTTTGAAGGCGTTTCATAGCATCAGCATGGGATTTATCTCTGATTTCTACTGCATTCAATAGAACTGTGGCAAAGTTTCCTAAAGCACTGCCTTGATAGTTGGCAATCCACTCCTGCAATGTAGTTTTTGACAATTCGCATTCAAGAAACAGTTGGTTTTCTCTCGTGACATTGATGATACAAAGCGGCGGTGTTCCATCTTGCCCTTCGAGAAGGTGTTTCACTATTTTTGCGTATTGTGGGTCCAAGAACAATCGGTGATCCTTGAGGGTTTGTGCTTTGGTCGTTTGTAATGTAGCGGGTTGCGATAGATAGCCGCGTTCCTGACATGTTGTGTAAACGCTGCACTGCGGGCAGATAATTTCGCTCGGATTCCCACCCTTTTTCTCAAGTGCCTCGCACCGCTCGGGATCCTCACAGACGTTTCCATGTTGAAAGGGCATTGCCATGCGGTCCTCGATGGGGATATCTTTCACCTGATCCCATAGATACATCCGATCCCGCCAAGGCGCAACAGATTCTACATTTCGATTTTGAAGAAATTTTTCAGCTTCGACTGCAAACGCAACGTTTGGTGTGCTTAAAGCGTCTGTCTCGCGTTGACACAAAAGGGATTCGACTTCATAATTTGCCTCTGCGTCTGTCTGAGGGGTGAGTCCAAGAACGCGCACGCCCCTATCAAAAGCGCGTTGCACCTGAACGCGAATGTCTTCTCGTGTTTCACAAACTTTTTCGGTGGGTCCCGACTTGTCTAAAATCGGAGAAGGACGTTTTATTGCCAATGGACTGAGTTTCCCTTCCCGCACAGCGAGCACCTTATCGTCTATAGGCAGCCCCGTCACAGGGATCGGCGGTAGGATGCCAGTATCGTTCCAGACATCTGTTATGAGTGTTGCTTCTATAGGCAGCTCAGTTTCGGGTGTAGATGCACGTATCCAGACGTTACCTTCGCGCTCCCACAATGCTATCTCTGTGTTGTCAGTCTCACCCCCGCGCTGGTTCCAATAGTGAAATCCATCCGCTTGTCTGACATAAGAAAACCCGCGCTTGAAAAATGCCTCTTTCGCGAGATCAAGTTTATCCGATCCGAGAGAATATGGCATGTCAAGAGTGCTCTCCTTGTACGGTAGGCTTCGGGGAACAGGTTCATGGAGTTTCGCGCGAAGGACATCAATAGACGCAAAGAGAACCTCTCTGGAAATCACGGGTGGATCTAACAGACTTCCAAGTAAAATTTCATAACGCGCATCCCAGCAATTGTGTCCTTTCTCGCCGAAAATTTCAAGATACGCGTCCTGTTGGTGCGGATTCTCTGCTGTCGGTGTCCCTCTATAGACATACAACCGTGCCTGCTTGGTGTTCGGGTGGAGGTATCCCGGTATCCTGCAAGAAAAACGCAGCCCACCCGACTTTGAGATCGTCAACAACGGGTTCACAACAGCACTAACGAGTGCCTGAACGCAAGCAAGGACGGCGTCAGGTGCAGCACAGAGTGCCTCATATTTAAAGTCGATGTCGTGCCAGGGCGCGCCATCGTGTGCCGAAGGCTTACCCGTATACGCGTGGATCCCCCATGACTTCTGCCATCGGATGACATCCCAATGTGTCACCTCTTGGCGTTTCAAGAACCGTTTGCCCCCAAAACCGCGCGGGGGACGGTCATTATGAGGTGCCTGTCCTATGGGCATAAAGGAAATACCTGCCGCCTCCAAATCTTGAAGCAGTACAGGGTATCTGTATGCACAGTAGACTGTGAAATGGTAAGGAAGTCCTTTGTAAAGCAGCGGTGCTATGGTCGTCTTCCGCTGCTTCAGGGGCTGCGTGTGTCGTTGGTGGCAGCGTGCAATTATATCTTGCAAGACATTGATTGGCATTGGCATACGACTCTAACTACAGTATCTGATCTTCATATTTTCACATAGGTTGGTAATGTATATTATCACGGATTTCATTTTCGGTCAAATTTTAAGTTATAAAGTCAATGAT
>VXXH01000518.1 GCA_009835515.1 Candidatus Poribacteria bacterium | reverse complement strand
AAGTTGTATCATAAGACGGCTTACCCGTTCGCGGCTGTTGTCGTCGTGATGATCGGCGCGCCAATTGCCATCCGTTTTGGCAGAGCAGGGTTTTTTGCTGGATTGGTCATCGCTTTTTTTCTCTCTTTCATCTATTGGGCACTCTCCTTCGCGACGCTTGAAGGGCTGAGTGAAAACGGCAAACTCCATCCATTTCTTGCCTGTTGGGGGGCGAACATCCTGTATGCTGCTGTCGGAAGCATCCTGATCTGGCGCACACCGAAATAGGTTCAACGTCCTTCAGTCAAGACACGTTGCTTTCGTGTTGCGGAAAACATGATCTCCTCAAAAATAGGTAACTTCTTCTTTAAAATCCGTAGTTTCACCCCGATACCATTCATCATTGCGCTGCTCTATTTCGCAGAACCCGCATGGCAGTCAGTCGTTATGGGTGTGCCGTTCATTGTTGTAGGCGAGATACTTCGGGGGTGGGCTGTTGGATATGCAGGCGCATCCACGCGGGCGAGAACGCTCGGTGCCGCACGCGACCTCGTCACAACGGGGCCCTATAGTTACGTGCGGAACCCGCTCTATCTCGGCAATTTCTTGCTGAGTCTCGGGGTCTGTCTTGTTACGAGTGTCTATTGGCTTGTCGCAGTACTGATTATCGGCTATTTCTTCCAATATCTCCCCATTATAGCAGTAGAAGAGGCATATCTGTTGGAGTCCTGCGGTTCGGTCTATCAGACATACCGTGAGCGGGTGCCTCGCTTTATTCCGCAGCTCCGTTCCTACCCGGATCCGTCTACCCATGATTTTTCTTTCACACGTGCCATTAAAAGTGAAAAGCGCACCTTGACAGCAATCGGCTGCGTCATCGGGTTGATTTTCGCCAGACAGACTATAGGTATACTATAATAATTCGGTTTTGAAGTTCAACAGTTCCATCTGCATGCACTTTTTTCTAAGGCAGTTAAAACCTGTGATATAATAGTCTCAAGAACTGAATCTACAAATTACGGATGCCATATTTTATCATGGTGAGGCTTAAATTGAAGCAGGGAGACACAATGTTTAACAGAACCGCAAAAGTGACCAAGGTAACATGGAAGACAATATTGGTGAATCCAGCTATCTTTACTATTATGGCATTTTCGCCGGGTATTGACACACTCGGATTGATTGCAACCAGCGTTATAGTAGTTATGTCAGGTTTAATGCCCCTGGGTATTCCAAATAGACCTCGTGCTGTGTCTATTGCTTGCAGTATCGTGTTTGCTGTAGGCTGCGCTATAGGCAGTTTGGGGCTGGTTAACATATTAGAGGGACTGTTTCCTAATTTGCCAACGGTGTGGCAGTGGAAATGGGTACTATGGATGCCTTCAGTTTTTAGCAATCTGGCAATTTTGGCATGGATTTTCGCGGTTCTGAACATCTCCTCCGTAACCCGTCCACTGCTAATTAGCACAGTTCTTATTGCTACTGCAGCAGGATACGCGCTCAGTTTGGATGTTATCGCAGTAAAAGATGCACTTGCTTTTGATATAATTCGCAAGACCGTACATTGGGAACAAGGAATCGTATATCTTTTAAATGGGAGTGGTTTACTCGTCTGGGCGCACTTCATCACCCGGAGACTTGCCGATTCCAGCCATGAGAAATTCGCTGGAAAATGCACCCTGTTCCTCGGCGGACTGTTGATCTTAATGGGGATTAAGCAGATTCTACGGGACATCTTTTCATAATGTCGCGCTGAAGATGCGCGCGGTCAAGGTTTTCGGCGGGCATTGCATCATTGTTTAATAGGCGAAGTATGCTCCGCCTTACAACGTTACCTGCGCCAATCCTGCGCGCTCGCGAAAACGGTTGAACGTTTTCAGAATCCCTTGCTCCATCGTGTAGGCAGGCGTGAATCCCATCTCTTCAGCGATGGCTGTTGCGTCATAATCCCATGAGATTCCGAATACACCCGGTTCCAATGTAATCTCTGCATCTGGGACCAATGTCTTAAGGTACGCCACGCCCTCTTTGACCGGTCGGATACCACCCTTCACATTAAAAACGCGTGTCTGTGTCGTCGGACAGGTACACGCGAGTACAATTGAACTGGAAACGTCCTCTACGTACTGCCAATCCACTGCATCGTCACCGAATGGACAGACATGTGGTTCACCCAATGCGACGGCTTCAATCATCTGTGTCGTGAACGAACTCATCCCCCGCGTCCGCCCGACACCGTAGACAGCCGTAAACCGAAGCCCGATCGAGTCAACACCATAAGCATCAAAATAGTGCGTCGCATATTTTTCATTAAGGGATTTGCACGCACCGTAGATAAACTTCGGGTAGTGTGGGGCATCATTGAGAATCTGTTGGTGATTGTAATCCTCTGGTGCACCGAAGACTGCAACGCTGCTTGCCCAGACAACACGTTTGAGATTGAAAATACGCGCCGCTTCCAATATATTGATTGTGCCTTCGCAGACCACCTTTAACGCCTGCGGCGGGTTCGCATTACACGCCGGTACCTGCCATGAAGCAAGATGGATAACCCTATCAATTTCGTGTGCTTGGACGGTACGTAAGACGTGCGGTAGGTCAGTGATGTCACCTTGCACGAAGGTGAACCCTTCAATCTGTTCGTCCGTGAGCACCATTTTTGGAATGGTTAGGTCGTAAGCGAAATCGTAAACCACTACCTTTTCACCGGCGGCTAACAGGTCGCGGATAACGTAAGTACCGATGCAGCCCATGCCACCGGTGAGCAGATATGCCATAATCTTTTTCTCCTCTTAGAGGGACGCGATCGAGGAGCCGCGCCCTTCTACCAAAATCGCCATGCGAAACAGGTATTAACTCGCTTAGAGGGGCGTATCCACATTCACAAGAATATCGTCGCCCTCTACTTTAACAGGATAGGTGGGTATGCTTTCCTCCCCTGGCCAGACGCATTCACCCGTCGTCACATCAAATTCCCACATGTGGAGTGGGCACGTAACACAATTATTGTCTAAGAAGCCGTAACTCAAAACGCCACCGAGGTGTGGGCAGATATTGTTCATCGCATAATATTCACCCTTAACGTTGTAGATACCGATAAAAACACCTTCAACTTTCACACCAATACATCTACCGGGCTGAATTTGATCGGTTGTCGCGGCCTTTACAAATTGTGACATAATTTCTCCAGCTTGTTGCGTCTCTTACGCAAAATAAGATTAAAATCGTATCAGAAAACATTGTTGTGGTCTTCCGATGGATACTACTGCTGCTCAAAAATTCAGTTACGGCTTTGGTCTCAGAATAGACGCAAACCGGTTTAGACTGCACGTAGGGTTTTCACTCTTCCTCCGCGCGGGCTAAGCATCGTCCATAGGATACAGGCTACATCCGCCATCTACGAGTAGCACTGTTCCTGTCATATAATCTGCGGCGGAACTACATAAAAATAAGAAGGCGTTTGCCACCGAATCAAGCGGTTGCATAACGCCGAGTGGAATTGCTTTTTCGGCACGGGCACGGTAGATTGGATCCGTGTCCCACTGTTGTTTCGCGAGTCCTACACTGACAATACCGGGTGCGACAGCATTGGCGCGAATCCCTTTATCTGCCAATTCCCGTGCGAAGGAACGCATGAGCTGCTTCATTGCAGCTTTGCTTGCGTTATATGGTCCTATCTCAGGCCATGGCACGTCAGCAACCCAAGATGTCGTAAAAATAAGGTGTCCTTTAACACCATCTTCAAGCATTGAACGGGATACGGCACTTCCGAGTAAAAACGCTGTCCGCACATTGACTGCCATTGTTTCATCCCACTCTTCTGCTCTGTATTCTAACAACGGTTTTGGGATCACCATACCGATATGACACAACGCGACGTGGATAGGTCCGAACCGTTCACGCGCGACACCTACCAACATATCGGTTTCGTCGGTATCTGTCAAGTCTGCCTTAACGTAGTGAATTTGTGCTGGGTTGATTCCGGTTTGGCTGAGCCGATCCATCGCCTGTTGATCCGGCAGGATATCGTTCACCGTTAGGTTTGCACCGTGTGCCATCAATTTTTGGATGATTCCAATCCCGATTGCTCCGCACCCACCGGAAATAACGATGTGTTGTCCGGCGAGTGCATCGTTACGGAAAGCCATTGCCAGATCTCCTGTTATTTACTCATCACTTTGCCTTCGCCGCGCGGATCCGTGCCGCCATCGTGGTGAGTTCCATCGTCCCATAGACGGACACCGTGTCCAGGGCCCCCGATGCCCGCGCTTGCTGTGATTTCATGTCCGAGTTTCCTTAGCCCGACAATAACCTCTTCACCGGCACGCGATTCGATTTGGATCGGTTCAGCACCGTCACTATGGAAGCGCGGCGCGTCCAATGCCTGCTGCATTGACACTTGCAAGTTCATCAGATTAATGCTGATGTTAAGCTGGTTATTCTGAATAGTCCTGCCCCCCGGAATTCCGTATGTGGCAAAAGGTTCGCCATCCCGTGTAACGAGAAGCGGTCCCATGTTATGAAGCGGACGTTTTCCGGGGCCGATAGAGTTTGCAAGTCCCGGTCTCGGATCGAAACGCCCAACACCGTGTCCAAAGAGTAATCCTGTTCCGGGTACTGTAACCATTGAACCGAACCCACCACCGTGCGTTTGTGTTAGAGATACCATGTTTCCTTGCGCATCTGCAGTTGAGATGTGACTCGTGCAGTTCATCGGTTCATGGTAGACAACCTCGCCAGGTTGAGGCGATGCCAGCCCTGCTTTCAACTTCTCACTGAGTGTCGCAGTGAAGTTATCCGAGAGTTCCGTTTCAATGTCTATGTCAACGAAAGTGGGATCTCCAAACCGCCGGAGTCTTTCAGGCCAGCACACCTTCATCGCTTCAGCGAAGAGGTGGAACCTCTCAGTAACAGACATCTCCGCCACGTCGAATTCCTCTACCAGTCGGAGCATCTGTAAGGTCGTCAGTCCTCCCGCACCGAGTGGGGAAGTATAGACGGAGTAGCCTCGGTACTGGATTTGATAGGGCGTTGTGATGAAAGGACGGTAATTCTTCAGATCATCCGCAGTTAAGCATCCGCCGAGTTCCTGAATGTGATTTGCGATTGTTTCGGCGATTGTTCCCTCGTAGAATGCAGTGTGACCGCCCTCCGCGACTGCCTCCAAAGTCCGAGCGAGTTCCGGGTTCGTAAGCGTTTCACCTTTTTTCGGGGGTCTGCCATTTTTCAGGAAGACGCGCGCAGTTTCCGGGAAATCGCGCCGCCACCGTTCTGCATTTCCAGCGATCCCGCCGCGGTTCGCACTGTTCGGCGCGTAGCCGTGGCGGGCAGAATTGATGGCAGGCCGGAGGACATCAGTGAGTGGCAGTGTTCCAAACGCCTCTAACGCCAAGCATAAGCCAGCGACAACCCCCGGCACGCCAATTGACAGCGGACCGTGAACGTTGACACGTCCGGGGACCCGGTACCCCGCAACCGCATCCGGTGCTTCTTCAATCGTGAACATGTTTTCGGAGGCAACAGCCGGTGCAGCGGAATTGTAATCTATTGCGATAACGTCCTGCGTTTTGCTACGATAGATAAGCACACAACCGCCGTACCCTGCAATCCCGTTATGTGAGGGTTCCACGACCCCTTCCGCAAATGCCGCGGCGACAGCAGCATCAACAGCGTTTCCACCAGCAAGGAGCATCTCGAACCCGGCTTGCGCGGTGCGAGGA
>VXXH01000438.1 GCA_009835515.1 Candidatus Poribacteria bacterium | reverse complement strand
ACTGGAAACAGAAATTTCACACTGAAAAACATGGTTTGTTGGAAATTGGAGAAGACTTCAGCAATTATAACGTGAAGTTCTTGATGGTTGAAATCACACATCGGCACATGCTTGACTTGGAAATTGTTAAAGAATATTGGCAGACCTGGTTGAAATCAATGGGCATCACAGATTCCCAATTCCTATCTACGCAGGATGACCCGCAAATCGTCATAGGGAAAATTATAGAGTTCACTTCAACAGAGTAACATCATGAACGTCTAAGATCCACGTGATAAAAAGATGGCAAAACTCCGTCACTCCGATCTGGAATTTTGCATACTCTCTCATTTACCCTATTTTTTTAGTGGAATATAAGTGGTATAAGTTG
This sequence comes from Candidatus Poribacteria bacterium, assembly GCA_009835515.1. Lineage (GTDB taxonomy): Bacteria > Poribacteria > WGA-4E > WGA-4E > WGA-3G > WGA-3G. The sequence goes on along the minus strand of VXXH01000438.1, from coordinate 5,332 downwards.
CTGCCATTGTAAGAATATCTCTTGATCACGTGCAATGTATTTGAAAATTTGACTTTTCGCTGTGTTTATGATATACTTTAAAGTGGCAATTGTCTAAAGTACACAAGCAGAACGAAAATGAAAATCGCTAAAAACTTGACAGACCTCATCGGGAATACGCCGACGATTCGCCTGAATGCACTGCCCGGTAAGGACGATGCGACGATCTTCGCAAAGTTGGAGGCTTACAACCCCGGCGGCAGTATCAAGGACCGGATTAGTTATGCGATGGTCGTTGACGCTGAAGAACGCGGTATCCTTAGAAAAGGGGATACTATCGTTGAACCTACCGCTGGTAATACGGGTTTAGGACTTTCTATTGTCGGCATCGCGAGAGGCTATCCTGTCACTTTGACGATGCCAGAAAATGTGAGCCGCGAAAAATATGAACTCCTCTCTGCCTTCGGTGCAAAAATTGTGCTGACCCCGGAGCACGGCGGTATGGCAAGTGCGATCTGGGAGGCGGAGAGAATCGTCCGACAGAACCCGCGGCACTATATGCCGAACCAGTTCACAAACCCCGCAAACCCCGAAATTCATCGCCGTACGACAGCAGTCGAAATTCTCAAGGCAATCGGTACTGACATCGATTTTTGCGTTATAGGTGTCGGTACAGGCGGCACACTGACAGGGGTTGGAGAAGTTCTGAAGACAGCGTGTCCGAATGTGAAGGTGGTTGCTGTGGAACCGCGTGTTTCAGCAGTACTTTCCGGCGGCAAACCGGGACCTACTCGGATTGATGGACTCGGCGCGGGGATGATTCCTGAAGTGCTCAATGTAGATGTCATTGACGAGGTCATCACAGTCTCCGAAAAAGAGGCTTACGAAATGATGAAGTCAATTTCAACAGCCGAGGGATTGTTGGTCGGGATGTCGTCCGGTGCAAATGTCTATGCTGCGTTACAGGTCGCAAAGGCGCAGGGACCCGATAAAACAGTTGTTACCATTCTCCCCGACACTGGGGAACGCTATTTCAGTTTAAGTCGTTATTTTGAAATCGAATCAGACATCATGGATACGCTTCCGTAGGTTTTTAACTAAGGGAACAGCATCAAAAAATTGAACTATCCAGTAGATCAGGCTCTCTGCCAAGAAGTTCTGTTGACGGAGAGTCCCCAAGAAATTCTTTTCTCTCTCTTTAAACGGTTCAAAGAACGCGCCGCGATTGTCACAAGTGGACAACTTTCGGGGATGGTGATGATTCACATGGCTGCTGAAAACGGGTTGCCGTTCCGTGTCTGCACACTCGACACCCTGCGTCTCTTCCCGGAAACTTATGACTTCTTCGAGAAGGTAGAATCGCGTTATGGTATCCAAATCGAACAGATTCAACCCGACCCACAAGAAGTTCAAGAGATGGTCGCACAACACGGCGAATACCTGTTTTTTGACAGTAAGTCAAAACAGGAACACTGTTGTAACATCCGGAAGGTCCGCCCGATGCAACGACTGTTGGAAACACTGGATGTCTGGATAACCGGTATACGGCACGATCAGTCCGATGCAAGAAAACAACACCGAAAGGCAGAAATCATATCATCCACGACACATCCAGTGCTGAAGGTGAGTCCACTGATTCAGTGGAGTGCCGATGACGTATGGCAGTTTGTCCGTGAAAACGAAATTCCTGTGAATCCGTTGCTTGAAGCGGACGCACAAGGTCACTATTATGAATCAATCGGATGTATCATCTGCACGACACCCATAAAACCGGGAGAACCGAATCGTGCGGGACGGTGGCGCTGGCAAAACGGGGCATCCGCATCAGAAAACACAGATACTGAAGAAAATAACAAAGAGTGTGGATTACATTATTCGATTTAATGGTTGTCAGTTTTCAGTTAACAGTTATCAGTTAAAGAGGTTTCTTGTCCAAACAACTGGTTTGGGAGTACTGTAAGGGTTGATTTATTATAGGAAGCCTCTTAACTGACAACTGACAACTGATAACTGATAACTATTCCAAAAAGGAGAAAATATATTCTATGGCTGTAATAGTCCGTATTCCAACCCCGCTGAGACGCTTAACGCAAAACATGGCGGAAGTTGAGACAGAAGGTGCCAATATTGAAGGCATTATTGAAAATCTCGAAGCAAACTATCCGGGGATGAAAGAACGTCTCTGTGATGAAGGCGGAAATATCCGTCGGTTTGTAAATATCTATCTTAATGATGAAGACATCCGCTTCCTTGACGGAAAAGAGACTGCTGTCGCAGACGGTGCCGAAATCTCGATTATTCCGGCAATCGCTGGCGGAAGTTTATCTTAATAGTTGTCGGCTGTCAGTTGTCGGTTGTCAGAAGGATTATTAGTGTTTTTTCTGATTGCTGATTGCTGACCGCCAATTGCTAATTCCGGTTCAATGCTAACCTTGAAACCAGAAACCCTCAACCAGATTTGTGACCATGCGCAATCGGAGTTTCCCGATGAGTGCTGCGGTGCCATTTTGAGTGATGGGACGCAGGAATTTGTCTGGAAATGTCGTAATATACAGAACGAATTGCATCAGGAAGACCCTGACAGATATCCGCGTGATGCGCGTACGGCGTACGTGATACACCCTGATGATTTATTCAAGGTTACCAAAGCGTCTGAGACACAGCAGATCAAGGCGTTCTATCATTCACACCCGAATCACGAAGCGTATTTCTCGGACAAAGACAAAGCAGATGCGACGATGTGGGGTGAACCGACCTATCCGGGTACGACTTATCTGGTGATCTCCGTTTACGATACTGAGATACGCGCCGTAAAGGCGTTCGCGTGGGATGAAACATCGCAAGATTTTATTGAGGTTGAGGGGCCACAGAAACAAGCCTAATAGGGTAGAATCAATTTCCAATCTCGACATCAATTGAGGCAAGAACCATGCAGCGCTGGCAAGCCTACCTTCAGCAATTTATGCCGGACATGCGCGTTGTCAAAGCCCCGGAATTTAAGCCCTACGTTGGGCTCCTTACGTTTTCCGTCGCATCCCTCGCAATCGCCTTAGGGATAACCCTCCAAAAACATATCACTTTTGAATACCACTCAAACGCCGGTGTCGTCGGCTGGCTCAGTGTTAACGCGTATCCGAAACAACAGGAATACTTTTTTTATCTGCTGGCACTGCTCGGTATCCCGATAGCGATATGCCTATATTGGTGTGGATGGTGGCTCTATTCGCGCTGGTGTGCCAAATTAACTGCGCAACCGATCGGGCGCGTGCTTAAAGCGAACGCATTGGCATCCATACCGCTATGGCTCTGCTGGTTACAAGTCTACTACATTGGGCAACGTACCCTAATAGGTTTACTCTTGCCCATCAGTTTATCTATTCTGCTCAAATTGGCACTGCTGTATAAGCGGTACTTCCCTAGGTTGTGGAATTCAGATGTTTCCCCTGATACAAATCTCGCCAGCGAAAAGGAAGGTGTCTCTGCTTCTGCAGGCTATAGAACCACAAAGATTTGGCGTGGTGGACTTGAATATATTATCCTTCCAATTTTTATCTACCTGCTTACCTACTCCGGGAGTATCCACGGCAACATAGATCTATTCCACGAAGGTGAGCGGCTCGCGCCTCTCAATGAAATGCTACGCGGCGGAGTGCCGTTCCGGGATATCTATATCCAACACGGACTCTTTCAAAATGCTTATTTGGCATGGGTTGGCAGCCAACTCTTTGAACCGACCTTATTCGGTGTACGTACAATGGAGGACATATTGGGGCCACTCGGTTATGTTGCGCTCTACGTGCTCGGTTTGCAAGTGTTTCGGAGCAGGTTCTTGGCTGCCTTCTTATGTGTGCTTATCGCTTCTGGAACCGGATTCTGGGTATCCCCACGGCATAGTCTCGGCTTAATTAGTTTCGCCTTCGTAGCGAATTCCCTTACGCACTTCCAAGGAACTCACACGAACAAGGTCCCTACGTTTGTATGGAAATTGCTCCTTGCTGGACTTTCCACAAGTATGGCATTCTGGTATAGCACTGAAATTGGGCTTTACACGCTGGGTGCTATCGGATTGTTTCTGGTTATATATGTGTTACAAGGCGGTTTTAGAACAGAGCGTGGAAGCGGGCAAAGCCAATCGGAAAGAAATAGGAGAGAATATCTGCTACCCTTAATCAGTTATAGTTGCGGCGTGTTGCTTGGTTTTCTCTCGGTAGGCATCTATTTTTTCTCCCACGGTGCTCTGGACGATGTAATTTGGAATTCTTATATCCAGTGTCGCTATCAACTCGCAACGTGGGGACTCGCTTTTCCATCTCTATCAAAAACACTTGCCCTATTATCGTCGGAAGGGTGGCGCGCCTTCATCTTCAGTGAAGGGTTTCCATGGTATTTACCGATCTGCATCTTTATGATGATCGCGGCTTACCTGACATATCGAGGTCTATCTGGCACTTACTCAGCCAACACGATGAAACTCCTTCTCTTACTCCTCGGTGGTATTGCGTTCTTTCGGACAGCGTTGGGGCGTTCAGACGGTGGACACCTGATTTACGGTGCGACTTTCTTATGGCTGCTCTGTCTACTGCCGTTGGAAGGTGGTATTGTCGGAATGTGCCGTGTCGGTTTATCATCTCTAAGAGGTGAGAGACCTTGGCACGCTGCAGTGAAGGCAGCATGGGTGCTCATTCCGACACTCATATTCTGCTGGTATGTTGGAGAGGTGCATCATCCGTTGGCGGGTTTCAATGAGAAATGGCAGCGGTTGCGTCAGAATCCGTTCAAGCAAAGCACCGTATCGCAGGAGTTAGTGCGCGCTGGTGCAGTAGATATCCCAGACGATCAGGTTGAACAGATTCAAAAGATCGTCACCTATATTAAGGAAAATACGGCAGAGAACGAAAAGATTTTCGACTTTACGAGTCAGGGTGCCTACTATTTCTTTGCGAACCGACCCGGAGTCTCCCGATTCCATCAGGTCTCGTACGCATCGACACCCTCAATGCAGCAAGAGGTTATAGAGGCTCTTGAACGAGACCAAACACGTTTGGTGATCTTTAAAACAGGGGGTTGGTTCGATGCCGTTGACGGTATCCGTGTCGAGGAACGGCATCCGTTGATTGCGGCGTATTTGCAGGCGAACTATGAACTTGCGATAGACATTAACAGCACGGAAATTCTAATGCGGAAATAGTTGTCAGTTTTCAGTCATCCGTCATCAGTTAAGAAGTGATTTGCAAACAAGAACCGTTGTCGCTGAACTGAAACCTCTTTAACTGACAACTAATATAGTGGAACTAAAAATATCTGTGCACTTCTTGGTGCAACGGGCAATAATGCACGTCGCATTTGGGGTTTT
>VXXH01000148.1 GCA_009835515.1 Candidatus Poribacteria bacterium | reverse complement strand
ACCCCCCATATCCCCCCTTATCAGGGGGCAGGAGGCAGGTGAGTGCGCCGCAAAACCGCGCCTACCCGTATTGGAACGCGCGTTATTCTTCCGATGAAACTTCTTCGTTCTGCTCAAGCGCAGCTGCGCTGGTTGTTTTGCTCGATAGCGTTGTACGACACTTGAAACAGGTAATGACAATTCTGACGAGTTCTTTCTGTCTGCCAATACTGGACCGCTTCTGTTCTGTTTGGACGTGCCTTTGGCAGCGCGGGCACCACTGTTGTTTCGCGGCTAACATAGCCAATCACTCCTTCGTGAGACTGGGTCTTCCGCTCGCAAGCAGAAATAGACACACCTCACCACGATAAAAGTTCCTTTTTTGTTAACATCACTTTCCGACACAGAACTGTGAGAAAATTCTGTCGAGAATATCCTCCGTCGTTGTTTTACCGACGATGTCCCCGAGACCATCAAGACTAATTCGTAGATCAACTGCGATGAGGTCAGGCGGCATCCGGTTTTCGAGACTCTCTATCGCATAATTAAGCCCTTCATTTGCGCGCCGGAGTGCTTCTTGGTGGCGAGCGTTTGTCACGATCGGCGATTCACCGATGACCAATTCACCGCCAAGCAATTCCTCAGAGACGGTGGCTTTTAGTTTCTCAAGTCCCTTACCTTCAGGGATCACTGTTTCGACGACCCGTTTTTTCGGACAGTGCGCAAGCAGTGCTGTTGGCGACGTTACAACTGGTAGATCCGTCTTGTTAAGAATAAGAATTGCACTGGATGATTGCGCAGCTTTTAAGAGTTCAAAATCGGCAGCATTGAGCGGTTGTGATGCATCGAACATTAGGAGCAGTAATTCTGCCCTATCCTGTACCGCCTTGCTGCGCTCAACGCCTTGTTGTTCCACAACGTCATCTGTGTGTCGGATCCCGGCTGTATCAATGAGTTTCAAAGGGATACCACCGATGTTAATCATCTCCTCAATCGTATCGCGCGTTGTGCCGGGTATATCGGTGACAATTGCCCGGGTCGTTCCGAGCAGTGCATTGAGCAAACTCGATTTCCCGACGTTCGGTTTACCGAGTATCGCGACGTTAGCACCTTCCGTGATAAGCCTGCCTTCGGCGGCGGTTTCAAGGAGTGCCGTCAGATCGGTCTGGACTGCGCGTGCGGTTTCAAGTTGCGTCTCCACCTTCATGAAGTCCAAGTCTTCCTCAGGGAAATCAATAGAAGCCTCGATTTCTGCGAGTAGGGCTGCGAGCTGATCGTTCAACCCGTTGACGGTATCAGAGAGTTTTCCAGCGAGTGCCGCTACAGCGATTTTTCGGCTGAGGTCTGTTTTTGAGGCGATGAGTTCCGCGACGGCTTCGGCTTGTGCGAGGTCAAGTCTCCCGTTTAGGAATGCGCGTTTTGTAAATTCGCCCGGCTCTGCGATGCGTGCGCCGTGCTTCACCACGATGTCTAACACCGCCGTGACGGGGATTGTCCCGCCGTGGCAGTTAAACTCAACGATGTCTTCGCCGGTATAAGTTCTCGGCGCGTGCATGATACCGAGGAGGACTTCATCAATCACCTCATCAGCTGCCGTTGTATCTACGACATGTCCATAATTAAGCGTATGCGTTGGCAATTCTGTTGGTGCCGCCCCGCGCGCCGAGCGGAAGACTTCAGCGGCGATGGTCAGTGCAAGTGTCCCGCTGACTCGGACAATACCGATACCGGCTTCACCCTGCGCTGTTGCGATGGCTGCAATCGTATCATGAAATTTCATTTAAGGCTGTTGTGTGGTAACGACGACGCGTCGCATTTCGCCCTCGCCTTGGCTGTAGGTAGAAACAACATCGTCCCCTTTTAAGGCGACATGGATGATCCGTCGGTCGCGTGCGGACATCGGTGCAAGGACAACTTCGCGGTCAGTATATCTGACTTTTTCTGCGACTTGACGCGCCATTTCAACGAGTCGTTCTTCTCGACGTTCTCGGTAGCCTTCCGTATCGACAAAAACGCGTCTTTTGACGAGCGAGGCTTTATTGATGATGCAATTAAGTAAGCGTTCAATTGCGTCAAGAGTCTGTCCGTGTTTTCCGATCAATAAGGCAGGGCTGTCTGTGAGGATGTTGAGATGCGTGCTCCCATCGATGAAGTTCGATTCAATTTCCGCGTCAATCCGCATCCGGTTGAGAATCTCGCCGAGGATTGCGTCTGGTGCAGTAGAGACATCTTGTTTGAGGGTTGCTCGGATTTTTGCCAGTTTCGCGCCGAAGTTCAAAATCCCCTTCGTCGGTTCAGTGACAATGTCGATTGTAACCTGCTCCCGAGTCGCCTCAAGTTCGTTGAGTGCCTGTTCAATCGCTTCCTCCACCGTATCGCCTTCGGTTTCGATATAGTGTTGCACAGGTTCATGTCCTCCTATTGAATAGTTATCAGAGGAAACAGTTATCAGTTATCAGTTGTCAGTTGTCAGTTATAAGAGGTTTTGATGATCCGAAAGCCTCTTTTTCTCACTGTGAGGCAGACTGATAACTCTTAAAACTGACTGCTGATTGCTGACGGCTATTCTTTCTGACAACTGAAAGATTTTTTCGCAGAAAAAATCGTACTGAAAACTGACAACTGTTAAAACTGATAACTACTTTTGTTTCGCGTTGTTCCGTTTTCTGGTATCTACCACTGCGATTTGCTCTTCATCCGCCGCGCTTCGGTTCTGTATGTATTGTTGCGCGATCGTGAACACATTGTTGCACAGCCAATATAACACAAACCCTGATGCCCAGTTGTAGAAGATAAAGATAAAGATGAGCGGCATAAACTGCATCAATTTCGCTTGCATGTTGTCGGTTGTAGGTGTCATATTACCGACGAATTTCTGTTGGAGCCAAGTTGTCAACCCGTTTATGATGGGCAATAAACGTATAGCATCAATCTGCGTGACGATCAACGGGATCGTGAACGGCAGTTCGATTAAAGTATCGGGGGCAGAAAGGTCATCAATCCAGAGGAAAAAGGGTGCGCCGCGTAGCTCGACAGCACTGCCAAGGAGTGCGAAAAGTGCCCAGAAAATGGGGATTTGTGGGAGCCACGGGATACACCCGCCTAACGGATTGACCCCGTTTTCTTTATAGAGGCGCATCGTTGCGCGATTGAGTTTCTGTGGATCGTCCCTATATTTCTCCTTTAATTCGAGCAGCTGCGGTTGAAGCTTCTGCATCTTCTTCATAGAATTATGCGCTTTGCGCGTAAAGGGATAGGAGATTAACTTGACCAAAGCGGTGAGGAGAATAATCGAGACACCGTAGTTCCCGAAGACCGAGTGCAACCCTTTGAATATCCAGAGCATACCCCATGCAATGGGCCAAAAGAATCCGAAATCGATAATTTTGGAGAGGCGGACCGGATTTTCTGGGGCATTCGGTGCTTTGATGCTCTTTAAAATTGTATCGTCTTTCGGGCCGACGTAGAGTCGAAAGGTTTCCGTCGTTTCTTGCTCCCGTTCGAGATAAGGTTTTGGTACGACGAGTTCGGCGATTTCGTTCGCGGCGGTGACAGTAATATCTGTTGCGGTGTTTGCCTGAGACCCATCCAAATTGTATGTAGCATTGAGTACAGGGTCCGGAATTATCAATGCGCTGAAGTACTGGCTATCCATACCTGCCCAGAGGACAGTGGCTAATGCTTGTTCAGGCTTGAATTGGCGTTGCGGTTTCCCCTCACCGATATAGGCTTTCGCGCCTTCTGTGCCGCGTCGTCCGCGTTTGCCGCTCCTTTTTTCGTGCGGTAGCAAATCGGAATTGATACCTGGCCCCCATCGAAGCCTGTACCCATTTATAGGTAACTGTTCATCGGACGTATTATGGAAGGTTATCTCCATGTCAACGAAATAGGTATTCGGGCTGAAGGTGAACTGCTTTTTTACGTGTAGTTTCTCTCCGATGGTTGTTGTAAATGTGAGTGTTTCAGTCTCTTGTCCATTTGTGATGTCGATTTCGGATTTATCTGCCTGCCATGTCGCTAAGCGGAGGTTAAGGTCATTCTGCAAGAGTTGATTCCCCACTCGAAGTTCAAGGCAGTTCGGGGCATTCCCCGGAATCAGATTCAAAGGCACACGCGCCCCATCTGAGCGGTCTGGAAAATGGTTGAGTCGCCACTGCTTAGCGACGGCGAGCTTTTCGTTAAAGACGACACTATAGCTATCAGTTTGGACGTTGATCATTGCATCGTCCGGGTTTTCCTCAACTTGTGGCCAGAGTTCGGGGCTATTGGGTGCATCGGTTGCCTCGGGTGTTGCCTGCGTTGTAGGATCGACTGGCGTTTCGCCGGTGTCTGATGCTACGGGCATCTTCTCGGTAGACGGATTTTCATCTGGTTTCGGTGCGAGAAACAGGCTCCATAGGATCATGACCCCAATCATTAGAACCAGTGCAAGAATGTAACGTGCGCCCATTGAGATTAGGTGCTCCTCATTTTATGTGTATACAAGACTAAGATAAATTTAAGTACGCGGCGCGAGATTTTCTTTTTTAACCCCCTAAATCCCCTTATCAGGGGGACTTTAAGAAGTAGTGTTTAATTTCCGAAGTCCACATCCGTTATTTTAGCGGATCAAAGCCACCCGGATGATATGGGTGGCATTTTGAGAGTCGTTTGAGTGTTAGCCAGCACCCTTTGAAGATGCCATAGCGTTCTAAAGCTTCAAGGGCGTATTGCGAGCATGTCGGATGAAACCGGCACGAAGGCGGCAGGATCGGTGAAACAAAGCGTCTATAAAAACGGATTGGTGCTGTGAGTATCATTCTTCTACCCGATGGGTGGTCTACCTTTTCCTTAAGGCATCATTCTTTCGGCAAAACATGCCCTCAATGATTCCGGTCTCTGCGACGGGGGTTCAAGATTGCTGCCCTGTGGAGTAACTGGGCTAACGCATTCTGTGTCTCTTGACATGTGAGCCGACACGCCGGTGTCCTGCCGACGACGACAATATCGTACCCTACCTTTACCTGCATGCGTAATTGCCGAAATGCTTCGCGAATTAATCGTTTAACCCGATTCCTTTGTACGCTCTTCCCGACTTTCTTGCTGACAGTTATCCCGAGTCGGAGATGATCGAAGTGGTTATGTAGCACGTATATCACGAAATAGCGGTTCCAATACTTACTGCCCTTCTGATAAGCGCGCTGGAACTCCCAAGACTTTTTCAGTTTTTCGGGATCTTGCATGATTTAGTTGATATACAGATATTTTCTCCACGACGGGTGGCACCCCCGAAAATGACGGTTGAGCTGCAGATATGTCAAGATTGAGGGTGTTTTGGGTTGGCGTGCAAGTTTTAGGCGCGTTTCGTAGAGCATCTTATTCCCTTTTTTGTTATTACACTTTTTGCAGGCTGTCACAACGTTTTCCCACGTCGTCTCACCGCCGCGAGAGATCGGGACGACATGGTCAAGTGTAAGCTGCAGAGTCGGCAACTCTTTGTAGCAGTATTGACATGTATACTGGTCGCGGACGAGGACGTTCCTTCGTGAGAATTTGACGACACTCCGCGGGACGTGAACATATCTTACCAAACGAATGACATGCGGTACTTTTATTGCAGCACTTGGCGAATTAATCTCGATATCTGAGACTTCTTCCGTCTGTGCAGTGCCTTTGAAAACCATTTTCATAGCACGCCGGAGGTTGCAAACATTGATCGCTTCGTAACTTGCGTTGAGTACTAAGAC
>VXXH01000289.1:3005-5718 GCA_009835515.1 Candidatus Poribacteria bacterium | reverse complement strand
GGTTACGAGCGCGTTGTCTTTCCAACCCTTCAACCGGCAACCCTCCTTCTGATAACCAATAACTCATTAAAAATTTGATTTTAAATTCAGAATATAGTATAATTCTTATATTGAAGAAACGAAGGGCCCATAGCTCAGTGGTCAGAGCCACCGGCTCATAACCGGTTGGTCCTAGGTTCGAGTCCTAGTGGGCCCATACTCTTACGTGGGGCGTTAGCTCAGGGGTACGAGCGCTACCTTCACACGGTAGAAGTCACTGGTTCAAATCCAGTACGCCCCATCGTTTGCCGAACCGAGGAGACGGAGATGGAAAGCTGGGAGACCCCACATTTCGTAGAGGCAGGGGTGAAAGCAATTGACTGCGACATCCATAACGAAGTCCCATCCTTGCAGACGCTCTATCCTTACATGTCTGATTTCTGGTGCGATTATTGTCAGAACTCCGGCTTTAGGGGGCCCGATGCAAACGATTATCCACGCGGCGCACCGCTAACGACGCATCCGGATGCTGTTTCCCCTTGGGACATTGATCTTTTGCATATCCGAGAGCAATTACTTGATGGCTGGAATCTTGAATACGGTATTCTTAATTGTGCCTACCGGGTGCAAAGCATTCATAATCCCGACCTCGCCGCGGCGATCGCACACGCAGTAAATGATTGGCAGATAGAACATTGGCTCGATCCAGAGCCTCGACTTCGCGCTTCGCTTGTGATCCCAAGCCAGATTCCAGAACTCGCCGCAAAGGAAATCGAACGCGTCGGTGAGCATCCAGGGTTTGTTCAGGTGATACTACCTGTCCGTTCTCGGACACCCTACGGGAACCGGCTCTACCATCCGATTTATGAAGCGGCAGTCCGGCATAATCTCGCTATCGGTATTCAGTACGGTGGTGCCCCCGGTACCCAACCTTCACCGACAGGCTGGCCATCAACACTTTTAGAGGAATATGCTGGAATGACGCAGGTCTTCCAAGCACAGGTGATTAGCCTCGTTGCGGAAGGGGTTTTCGATCAGTTCCCAGAACTACGTGTTGTCCTCATTGAGAGCGGTTTTACATGGCTACCGGCAATGATGTGGCGGATTGATAAAGAGTGGCGCGGACTCCGAAACAATACACCGTGGGTCAAGCGTCCGCCGTCGGAATACATGCGAAAGCATATCCGGTTTACGCTACAACCTGTCGATGCGCCGCCGACACCGGAGCAGCTGCTTCAGATCATCGGTCAATTGGAATCCGATGAAATGCTAATGTTTTCAACGGATTACCCACATTGGCAGTTCAACACACCCGACGAGGCACTGCCCTCAGAGTTGCCGGGTTCACTCGCCCGCAAGATTTTGCACGAGAACGCAAGTAATTTCTATCAACTGTTTTAATAGTTGTCAGTTGTCAGTAGTTATCAGTTATCAGAGCGATTTTTTCTCCGAAAAAATCTGTCAGTCGTCAGTTAAGAGTCGATTTGTGGCGGTTATCAGAAAAGCGGCTGCTACAAGAAGGTAACTGACAACCGATAACTGATAACTGATGACTATTCCCTCTGACAACTATAAAAACTGATAACTATTAACTTATGGAGATAAACGCGATGGAAAACACAACAACGAAACGTTTGAAATATCCAGTGATTGATTGCGATATTCACAACTCTGTGCCACCGGGCGGGTTGTCTCCCTATCTATCCCAGCGGTGGCAGGATCACCACAAAACATTCGGTCTCCGCGGTCAAATCGGCGGATACTATCCGCGCGCACTGCTGAATGCTGCACGGCACGATGCATGGCCACCCTCTGGACTTTCACCGGGTGCGGATTTGGGGTTCATGCAGGAGCAATTGCTGGATGCATGGGATATTGAGTACGGTGTACTTAACCCGCTAATTCCTGTCGGTGAGCAGCTGAATCTTGCGTATAGTGACGCACTCGCAAGTGCTGTCAACGATTGGCAGGTTGCCGATTGGGTTGAACCTGAGCCCCGTTTACGCGCCTCTGTCGTCGTTCCTTATGAGAACGGGGACCTTTCAGCTGCGGAAATCCATCGGTGTGGTCCAAATCCAGCGTTTGTTCAAATTTTGCTCCTCGCCCGGACGCGGGAACCGCTTGGCAATCGAAAATACTGGAAAATCTATGAGGCAGCCGTTGAATACGATCTCCCTATCGGTATCCACTTCGGTGGCAATCAGGGTCCCATTACAGGTGCTGGGTGGCCTTCCTATTACATAGAGGACCACGGGGGTATGCCGCAAGCCTTCCACACGCAAGTTATCAGTTATGTCTGTGAAGGCGTATTTGATCATTTTCCGACGCTCAAGATTGTGCTAATTGAGGGCGGATTCGCGTGGCTCCCACCGCTCATTTGGCGGCTGGATGCAACATGGGAGAAACTCCGCGTCGAGATCCCGGATCTCAAGCGGAAGCCTTCGGAATACATCCGCGACCATTTCTGGCTCAGTACACAGCCGATGGAAGAGCCACCGAAACGCGAGTATTTTGAGCAGATGCTTGAACAGATGGATATGAACGACAAACTCATGTTCGCTACGGATTACCCGCACTGGGATTTTGACTCACCCGACCGTGCACTGCCGAGTTTCCTCGCACCAGAACTGCGTAAAAAAATCTTATCAGACAACGCCCGCAATCTTTACGCATTCGATAAGCTATGATTCAGATGTCAAAAAATATTGACGCTCACTAACAAATTGGTATATGT
>VXXH01000289.1:0-2995 GCA_009835515.1 Candidatus Poribacteria bacterium | reverse complement strand
GTATATGTCCTTTGTATGCGAAATATTTCACACGAATTCTCTGAAAACTTACCGCACAACCGATACGATATTGTGAGTAAGGACATCTTCGGGACTTTCACTGAAGATTTATTGCGGAAACTGACAAATATCCACGACCTGAGGTTCATAGAACAACTTGAGACAGAGCTGCCGACCGTTGAGATACGGCGCATGGATACTTTGTCAAAAGCAGAGGTGAATGGTAAAGAAGTCTTGGTGCATATTGAGTTTCAAGTGAGTCATGAAAGTACATTAGAGATACTGAAGCGCAAGGTCGGCTATTTCGGGAGATGCTTTGAAAAATACGGGCTGCCAATTTTGTCTTTTACCGTTTATCTCCGTTCAGATGCTGGTGGCAACGACCCAGGTGAGTATCGCCAAGATTTTCCGGGACACAAGGCACTGATAGCATATCAGGTGATCCGGTTGATAGAGTTTGATGGGCAATCCATTTTTGACACCGAGCAGACCAGTCTAATAGCGTTCACACCTTTGATGCAACCCCCGGCGGGTGTATCTAAAGTTGAATGGGTTGAACAGTGCAATAAGATGACGCTTGCCCTTCCGCTTGCGTCGGATCTGCAGAATGACTTACTAATATGGCAATGGATTTTGAGCGGTCTGATCGTGGATCCTGCCGAAATTCGCCATCTGTTGGAGGGGCCTATGTTAGAATCAGCAACGTATCAATATATCCTACAGCAAGGTATTGAGCAAGGTATTGAGCAAGGTATTGAGCAAGGTATTGAGCAAGGTATTGAACGAGGTATTGAGCAAGGTATTGAACGAGGTGCTCGAGAAAGTACCATTGAAGGCATTCTTGAATCCTTGGAGATTCAATTTCGTGAAAGCGGTGTGCAAACGTTAAAGCCGATGTTGGAATCCATTCAAGACCTGCAGCGTCTCAAAGATTTGCGGCGCGCAGCGATGCAAGTGCCGAGCCTTGAAGCATTCAAACGCCTTTTGACAACCAATGCCTAAATACATCGTAGCAACCTCAGACGAAATACCTCCGGGTGAACGCAAAATCGTCGAAATAGGCGGACGTTCCATCGGTATCTTTAATATTGATGGCGAATTCTTCGCGATCCGTAACAGCTGTCCCCACCAAGGCGGACCGCTGTGCAAAGGCATTGTCACCGGATTCTTAGAGTCCGCGACCCCAGGCACTTATACCTACACCCGCAAAGGTGAGATCCTCCGATGCCCGTGGCACAGTTGGGAATTCGACATCAAAACCGGGCAATCTTGGTGGAGTCCTACCCAACGCCGCGTCAGGAAATACGAAGTCCAGATCGAAAGTGGTGAGAATATTGACGCATCCAATGCCGAACGCGAAAAGGGTCCCTATGTTGCGGATACTTTTCCAGTTTCCGTCGAACAGCAGTACGTCGTCATCGAAATCGATTAGATTTTCTTCCCGTAGGAGTGAGTGTTTTTGCTGGGGTGTTTTCCCACGCTCGCGATCTTGACAACGGCTGATAGCTGACGGCTAATTATCTTCCTCTAATCCGCTAATCAACTTCTCCTGATCCCCCGGCGAATAGAAATACGATCCCGGTTTCCAATCACCGATATCCCCAATCAATCTCTGCTGACGCGGTGTACATCGCTCCATAAGTTCAGGTGATGCCTTTTCGTAGTCAAAGGGTCGAAAACATTGGTGGCTGTAGCAATAGATTAAAGTCTTGCGCGGCTGTTCTGAGCGGTTTGCGACAACACCGTGCCATAACGCGTGCGGAAAAACCGCAGCATCGCCTGCTTTCACACGCAACTGCACCGCTTCAGGGATATAGGGACCGTCCTTGACCCCCGTCTCTGGGAAGGTGCGATTATGGCTCCCCGGCACAACGGTGAAATTGCCACTGTCGGGGTTCTCAAGATCCGTCAAAAAATAGTGGATTTTGACTTGTAGCGGAGAACTTGATTTGCTGACCCGAATCGTGCGCATCGCCTGCCCGCCGTCCGTATGCAGATAACCTTGATCTTTCGGATTCGGCGGACGAACGATCACCTCGGACATACTCAGTTGAATAAAATCTCCTATCAACTCACGCACAATCGGAAACGTCACCGGATGGTCCATCAGATCAACGAAAATGTCATTATCCTCCATCACATTCCGCTTGTCGAAAACAGAATCGGCAGTGACATTTTCACCTTTCCGAAACTCAGCATCCATCTCATTGACCGTTGCTGTCAACGCCTCCACCTCTTCAGGAGAAAGGACACCTTTCAAAATGAGGTACCCCTCAGTTTTCCACTGTTTACGCTGTTCTGTCGTTAAAATTCCCATCTTACGTAACCTCAATAAATTAGGACTTACACACGTTGCTCTCTTGTAGCATGATGCACGTCGCATCTGGGCGAGTCCGCCGCAAAACTGTTAGTTTGGGTTCTCCATTGTGCGTGTGAGGTTTTTAGCAGCTCACAATCAAATAGATAGTGCTATAGTCAAAATTGCGTAAGTCCTGTTTTTTACTGTACGACCCTAACACCTCTTTCTTGGAGTGTAGGGATATGTGTACGAATGGCAGCCTCGTCCAAAGGGTTGCCTTTCAACCAGAGGGTGTCACTGTCGCCCAAGCCTCTATTCGCCGCGAGGGGGGCGATGTCCGATATCTGGTTATAGTACAGCCACAGATTTATCAGATTTGTGAGATTTTCCAGTGGTGAAATATCGAATAACTGGTTCAAGCCGAGGCCCAGTTGTCTTAGATTTATGAGATTTTCCAGTGGTGAAATATCGAATAACTGGTTCCCAACGAGGAGCAGTTCTGTCAAGTTTGTGAGATTTTCCAGTAGTGAAATATCGGATAACTGGTTCCCGCCGAGGTGCAGTCTTCTTAGATTTGTGAGATTTTCCAGTGGTGAAATATCGAATAACTGGTTCTCGTGCAGGTGCAGTCCTCTTAGATCTGTGAGATTTTCCAGTGGTGAAATATCGAATAACTGGTTCAAGCCGAGGCCCAGT
>VXXH01000614.1 GCA_009835515.1 Candidatus Poribacteria bacterium | reverse complement strand
CAGACCCCACCCCGCCTCCTCCCGTCGCCGCCGACACGTCAACACCAGCTGATAAGGGGGGTTAGGGGGGTTAAGTCCTGAGCAAATGTATAAACCATTACAAAATTCACTATAAACCCCCTAAATCCCCCTTATCAAGGGGACTTTAAGTGTGCTGTAACCTTTAACCTTCAGGAATCTCGACCGGCAGATCCAGCCGGTCACCCCACTCTTTCCACGAACCTATGTAGTTACTGACTTTCGGATATCCCAAAAGCCGCAACGCCAGATAGGTTTGCGAAGAGCGGTATCCGCCCTGTCAGTAGCACATGACTTGCTTTTCGGGGGTAATACCGACTGCCGCATACATCTCTCGAAGTTCGTCAGCCGGTTTGAACGCTCCCGCTTCATCAAGATTATTCAGCCACTCAATGTGAATAGAACCCGGAATAGCACCTGCTCGTTCTGCGCGAGCCACCCTGCCGTAATGTTCATCGTCTGTTCGAGTGTCAAGCGGCACAAAATCTTCTCGGTTTAAGAGGACATGAATCACGTCGGCATCCATGTGAGTGTCGCGCTGTGCATTTATCTCGAAAGGCAGCACCTCTGGTGGTTCAGCTCCCTCCGTACTAATCGGTCCTTCTGCTGCGAGCCATGCTCTGAAACCGCCATCCAATAAACGGGTATCGGAATGTCCGAGGTACTCACAGAACCAAAGTCCCCGTGAGGCTCTTGTCCCAGAAATGTCTTCATACCATACAATCGGCTTTGTCGGGTCAAGCCCGCGTTGCTGAAACAGGTACGCCATCATCCACATAAAGGCATCAAAGGTCTCTTTGCGAGTATCGATGAGGCTCAAACCGAAGAGATCTAAATGAAGTGCGCCGGGAATATGTCCGCGAATATATTCATAAGTCGGCCGCGTATCCACGATGCAGAATTTTCCATCATTGAGTGTCCGTTTCAATTCTTCAGCAGAGATCACCAGTTGTGGGTTTTCGTAGCCTTTATAGGCTTCCATTGTCTGTCAACTCCTTCTAAATTTGTCAGGACTCACACAAATACCTTTGCTGGGGAGAGGCTTGAAACCCGTAATACGTAGGAGTTCACAGGAAAATTGCGTAATTCCTATCTGTTATCAAAGCCTGCTTTCTTACACTGTTTTCGGCTTCTTTTTAATAAGCTTGATTGTCTTCCACTTTCCAATACGATACCAAAACCACATAGCGATCCCTTGGACGACATTTGAGAGCGCGATCCCTAACCAAACGCCGTTCAGTCCGATGAAATGCGAAAGTAGAATTACAAGTCCGAGCCCGACACCGACCTGTGCAGCAAGCGTAATTACCATCGGTGAGAAGGTATCCCCAGCCCCATTGAGTGCTCGCCCTAAAATGAGTGAAAATGCGATAAATCCGAATGTCGGAGACAGAAACCGTAGATAGACGATACCGGTTTCAATCACATCTGTCTCCGCTGTGAAAATCCGAATGAAAATTTGCGGGAAAGCGAGAAAAACGGCACCGATCACCGCCATAATTACGGCACCTAACAGGTTGGCAACACGTGTTGATTTTTCAGCGCGTTCTATCTGGTTCGCCCCTAAATTTTGTCCGACTAAGGGAACGACTGCGTTCGCAATGCCGAAGCCGGGGTTCATTACCAAAATCCGAAGTCGCATACAAATCGTATATGCGGCAACGACAGTTTTGCCATAAGGTCCGATGACCCATAGGAAACCGAGTCGCGAAATGTGCCGCCAAAACCCTTGCATAGAACTATAAACGCCGAGTCGTAAAATGTCAAGCATTTCTACGAGGTCTACCTGATACTGAACGCGCCGCAGCGAAACAGGGGCACGTCCACTCCAACAGAGATAGAGTAGGATCACTACACCCGCGCCGCGTCCGATAAGTGTCGCATACGCCGAACCTGCTACCCCCAATTTTGGAAACCCCCATAAGCCGAAAATTAACAACGGATCGAGTGTGATGTTAATCAGTGTTGAGAAGATGAGAACTACCATCGGGGTGATGGTATCACCACCAGCACGGAAGATAGAGCCGAGGGTCATTGACACGAACATTGTACTAATACCGACGAGAATGATATGCATGTAAGTGGTGCCGAGTCTTAATACCTCTGGATCTGTCATTCTCACAGCAAGCAATCCTTGTTCTGCCAACGGATAACCGACGAGCGTGACACCGATGGAAAAGAAAACCGCTAACAGGATTGACTGCATCGTGATATGCTCGGCTTGCGCGAGGTTCCTTGCACCTAAATACTGTGCCACCATAATCCCCGCGCCTGTTGAAATGCCGAGGGAGAAGACCCCGATTAACCGGATTAAGTTCCCACTTACGCCAACAGCCGCTATCGCACCTGCGCCAAGTCTTCCAACAAAGATCATATCAACGATGTTAAACGCTTCTTGGAGAATGTAACTGAGTATTATGGGGCCTGCAAGCCGTAGTAAATGCCCCAGAAGACTCCCTCGGGTTAAGTCGCCCCGTGCTTTTTTCATATTTTCGTATTGTTGCTCCTGCTTCGTACTGTTGGGTTCCCTTAGCACCGATTCGCAAACGAAGTCTTACTGGATTGAAATCAGACCGATAAATGTAGCATTGATCTTATTCATATTAGCAGAATTTGGTTTCGTGGTCAAGGTGAAAACCGAGTTTCTCCAGAGGTATTCAGTTGTCGATTTATAACACTCAGCAGTCTGTGTAGTGTCGCAACCGAGAGTGCTTCGCAGCGGGGATCCTACAGCAAAGTGCCTACCCGCGAAACGTTGATTAACAGTCAAGACTACGGGAGAATTGAAAGTCAGTGTGTTTATAATGTTCTTTTTTTTTGACAGGATTACCCAAAAACTGTTATAATACCCTTTATACAGGACTTACCTGAATTTAGCATATAGCGCGAGATTTTGGTTTTTAACCCCTCAACTCCGCTTACCAGGGGTTTATGAAGTAACTGTGTAAGTCCTAATATTTACAGGAGGAGAGAACATGAAAAACGTAATATTGACTCGTAAATTTATCGTCTGTGGATTTGTGTGTTTCTTGGTAACACAATTTATGTTGTTCACTCCGTTTGCCTCGGCTGATTTCGCGGAGGGGCTTGTCTTACATCATTCCTACGAAGAGGGGGAAGGCACACTGACCGTAGACTTAAGTGGGAACGGGCACGATGGTGTGATTGATAATCCTGAGTGGGTTGATGGAAAATTTGGGAAGGCACTCAAGTTTGGCGGCGAAGGCAGTGACGTGTTCGTCACTGTTGAGAGTAGCCCGATTCTGAATGTGAATGAATGTACGTTTATGGCTTGGATCAATGCCGAGCATTGGGA
This sequence comes from Candidatus Poribacteria bacterium, assembly GCA_009835515.1. Classification (GTDB taxonomy): domain Bacteria; phylum Poribacteria; class WGA-4E; order WGA-4E; family WGA-3G; genus WGA-3G. Next base: position 2,398 of record VXXH01000614.1, on the reverse strand, counting down.
TGGTACACGCCAAATTGTGGGTAAATCCGTCCACGGCGGTTGTAGCGGTAGAACGCAATACGGTCTGTTTAGTGAGGGTGGCGTTTTCAAACTCCGCTTTGAGACCGAGAGTGGCAGAGCCGACATCTCAACCGACCTCCCGCCAGCAGGTGAATGGGTTCATATCGGTTTTACCAACGACGGCTCGACAGCGAAAATCTATATTAATGTCGAAGCCGTTGTAGATGGCGAGGTGCCTGGCACGCTAAATGCCAACGACGATCCTTGGCGAATCGGGCAGGATTGCGACCGACTCAACTATGTCTTCGCGGGATTGATAGACGAGGTACGGCTCTGGAATCGTGCTTTAACCGCAGAGGATTTCGCTGCCCTGAAAGATTTGCCGACTGCTGTTGATGCTCGCGCGAAATTAACTACAACTTGGGGCGATATCAAAATCCATCCTTAAGATAGGGTAGATGCGCTTTTGAAGCCTCCCACTTTCTTTTTTAGCGTCTATCTTAGATGGTGACTTTTGTTGGACGAGGCCCCTGTGCCTCGTCCACGAATGTATTTGTGATATTTTTTGTAGTCCCTGTCTATTTCACGTTTCTCTATACGAACCAGATGCTGCATATCGGTGAAAAAATGTTTTGGGATGAAATAAAAAAACACTACGATGCAGGTTCTGCCCACCAATTCCTGCTCCATTTTAATGTCAATGACTTGCTATATGACGATGTTTACGGTTATCTGCCTGTTGCAGATTATCTCATGGAGCAGCTGAATATATTGGGCTGCGATCTTGTCCTTGGATATAACACATCACAAGGCATTAATTTGCCGCGTGTTGGGCAGTGGCGAAACACACAGAGAATGCTACAACTTCTTCCGCGAGAAGAAAAAGAGGCGGAGCAACAGAATAAACGTCGGAGAATTAATTCCAACGTGGCATTCAATGAAGTTCATAAAGATCCGTTCATGCACATAGACCCTTCGCCCTCTAAAGAGTTACACGACAAGTTAAATAAGCTGATCGGACAAGGCAGAACAAAAATTGGGTTGGTTATCAATTTTCTGGAGCAGCTCGCCCCGAACGATCCTTTGTTGGGCAATGTCGCCAAAGATGAATCACAACTCTTGTTTAATCGGATCCAAAATTGGGCATCCGATCTTAATATCCGAAGGCATAAACACATTGTCCTGCTCCTCACGCATAACACGTTTGACATACATCCGAATTTCATCGTGAATCCAGAGATTCCTATGATAGAAATCCCGTTTCCAGACTCTGCCGAACGTTTGAAGTTTATTGGACATCTACACGACATTTCAGATGATGCTTCACAGATGCGTAAAACCCTCGGAAATAATCAAGAAAGAGAGACCTTGGCACAGGAAACGGTAGGGCTGAACTTATTCGGCATCCACGATGTTGTGAAACAAGCAGAATCTGCGCAACAGAAAGCAGGCGGTGAACCGTTACTTAGATACAGGCGCGAGAGTATCAAGACCTTCAGCCACGGTGTGCTTGAACTTGGTGAAACTCACACAAACACTTCTGGTGATGGTTGGTATGTAACGCGGACGATTCGGGATATCGCAGATGGCATGAAAAATCGAGATCTGCGCCGTGTGCCACGCGGGATGCTTTTGCTGGGTCCCCCTGGAACCAGCAAGGCTTACGCCGCAAGAGTACTCGCCGGTGAAGCGAATATGACCCTCGTCCAACTCCGCTATGCTAATCAGGTAGGTGAAGTCACAATAAACATCAATGAAAACGGGAACACTTATGAACGGAACCTAAACGCCGGTCTCAATTTTATCCGTGGAATCGCACCGACCGTTGTCTTTATGGATGAAATTGAGCAGGCATCCCCGCATACGACGATGAATCCGGAGGAGCACGATCAGGCATTCCCGCGAGCCCTCGTGAATGCTATAAATGATACGTCATTGCACGGCAGCGTAATATGGGTGGGGACATCGCAACGCCCAGACCTAATGCCGCCAATCTTCCGGCGTTACGGCGTTTTCGACACCAAATTAATCATGCTACCGCCCACCAGTGGCGGCAGAGTGGAAATCTTAAAAATATTTTGTCGCGGGCAGACATCAGGTAACATCAACTTCCAAGCACTCGTCGGCGGTTCAGAAACGGACGGGTTGACTTGGCGAGATCTGTTTCTGATTGTCCAACGTGCGAATAACGTCGCAAAACGTGAGGGGCGTGATACCTTCACGGAAACCGAGCTCCGTCAAACACTCAACGACTTCATCCCGGATTATTCACGGGAGATGCAAACTTTCATGGGGTTATTGGCGTTGCGAGAAGCAAATTCCCGTATAATGGTTCCAGACGGTTTGCTGCCGGAATACCAAGAATTTGTTGAAGGCAACCGGATTGACAAGACAGGAA
>VXXH01000679.1 GCA_009835515.1 Candidatus Poribacteria bacterium | reverse complement strand
CTGGTCCGATGCTTCAAGCATAGCATAGTATTCGTATTCGTAAGTTGAGCGGATCTTAAAGGCTGTATAGAGCGCATTGTATGCCGTAAGATAGGAACGGCATTCGTTATCTGCTCTTGGTAAATCCAGTTCCAATTTTCTCAAAAATTCGATAATCGTGTTAGTTCCCGGCGTGTTGCCATGTTTTTCAATAAAAAAGGCGCGCATGCTTTTTACCCAAGCTTCAGGGTCTTCTATTCTGAGCTGCTCTAAAAGGCGAAGTTCTTCTTTTTCGAGACTGCGTTTTCCTTGTTCTATTATAGACTGTAGCATGTTTCTCATTTTTTCAAATGACTGTTGATTGCCAGGACCCGGAAAGAGAAAATACATTGCTGCCATATCCGCAACGAGTTGCTTAGCGCGCTCAAGTGTTACAATTCCACCTCCCCACGTTCGATCAAACTCTACCATGTAACGAAGCTGTGGGATGTCTCCGAACTGTTGGAAGAGTTGAGCTTCGCGATGTTTTTTGCGTAACGCTTCGTCTGCCTCCTCAAAGGCCCAGCCTGGCGGAACCTTGAGGTTCATGAGTGCTTTAACTTCCGCGTCTGTTAACCTGACCCAATCTTCACCTTTCAACTTTTCCCAATCTTCGTCTTTTAAATTTGTCCAGTCTTTGAGCGTTAAGTGTAGCCATTGTTCAGCCTCTTTCAACTCTATGTCTGTCAACCGTGCTGTCAACTGTAGCGGTTGATCATCAGCTTGTAGGGATTGGTCATCAGGTTCGTCGAGGAACGTATGATAGGCCGGGTTGATGACATCTTGCTCGTCTTCTGTGTCTCCACAACCGAAGCAGAACAGGAGACTCAGGATAGATGTGAGGTAAAAAAATGGGAAAGGATGAATTTATTTTTCATCAAAATCTTCAGGCAGGAAACCCCTGACTTTAGTCGAGGGGGGAATGCCCGCTCCTATAGTTGAAATTGAGTCGTCTTAGCAACTTAAACGCGTTTCGTTTCGCGTTTGTTATCAACCGTATACCGTCTAAAGTATAAACGGAATACCTACCTTTTGCGTTGACACCGGCAAGTCGTGTGAGTCCGAATTTGACGTGCTCTATTCTCGCGCTATAGTGGCGGTTCGTTAGTCTGAGGGACGTTCTTGTATCACGGGAATCACGTAACTCCGAATCGTAGAGCCGTCTAATGTCTCTGTCTCTACGCGAGGTTCTGGATCTTTACGGTGATCAAACACGACGTAGTAGCCTGCCGCAGCTGCTTCGAGTTTAACATACGTTGCGAGTTGCGCCTTGCCGGCCTCATAGCGCATACCGCCGCCCCATATCTTGGTCTCAACGATATACTTTTTCTGATCGTAGAGAATGAGGATGTCCATCCTGCCGCGTCCCGTTTGTACTTCCAAATACATCGTCCCGCCCACGATCCGGGCAAACTGCTCAAGGTAAGCGAAAAGGAGATGTTGACCGACGTATTCTTGCGGTGTTTCTGGCACTTGTAGGATCCTGAAGCCTGCGCGTGCGATAAAGTCACGGAAGTTATCAAGGAGTGCTTCCATCTGAATCTCTCCATCGGGTGTGAGATAATCCTTAAACCCGGCACGCGTGTCTTCGGGTAAATAGTCTTGCTCTAAACCATTGACTGCAGGTTTAAATGCTTGCATGACACGGTACTGATAAATCGGATTGACGATTTCACATAGCCCGTCAGCACCTTCACCGATAACGTCGTACGTCGCGAGTTCATTAATGATTTCATTGTCCAAGTTGAATTCTACGCCATCATCATAAGAAGCGATTTTCATCAGGAGTGTCTCAAATCTCCGATCCCGACGGATATTGGTTACCAAATGCGCCGTATGTGTGTTCCGTTCGTGAAGGAGCTGCCCGTGTGCTTTTGAAAAGTGTTCCATTGTGATCGGCTCAGTTTTCAGGATGTCCATCTCCTCCGTAAGAATCTGAGCGAACCGGTTGACAAGCACAGGCTGCCCCGCTGTCTGTTTGTAGATAGATTCAATGACCTCAGAGGCAAAGGGTTGACCGACCTCGTCTGTGTATTGGGAAAGGAGCTCACGTACCTGTTCAAGCGTGAAGTTCGGTAATTTGAACTCGTCTTGGATATTAAAAGGTGAAATAGAGCGGTCGTAGTTGAGTTGCGTAATGCTCTTCACACCGACGATACCGACGCTGTGCGGACAGCGATCTCGACCAGAGAGATAGATGTGGCGGAGTGAATACAGAAAATCGCTGAGAACGGTTCGTGGGATACCGTCAAATTCGTCAATGATAAGCACAACTTTCTGTCCATTATGATGGTATTCAAGAAAGTTTGAGAACCGTCGAAAGAATCTTCTCATGGAGAGATGATTCGTAATTTGGGTATTATCCAGAAATTCTGTGAGAGTCGGAGAAGATGCGCTGCCACGTTTTTGGAATACTGCCTCTATTTCCTCACAAATATCTTCGTAGAGACCTTCGTAAAACACGGCGGGTTCAAGGTTGTTGGATGCTTGGAAATCGATCCGGATTGGGAAATATACGTCGGCGGGGAGTATCTCTAAAGCGCGACGGAAGAAGGTGGTTTTGCCGGTCTGTCGCGGTGCGAACAGGACAACGTGCCTGCCCTTTTCGAGTCGATTGATGAAATCCGAAAGCTCGTCTGTACGGGCAACGACGTAGTTATCTTCAGGATAAACAGGACCGCGGGTCTCAAAACTTCGCATCTACGCATTTTCCTCGTCAGCGTTTTAACCACTGACGCACCGCATCTTCAACCACGGCTAATTGCTCAGACTGGAGGTTCTCCAATTTTCTGATGTGTGCTAATCATCGTCCCCATCTATATCATAGAATGAGATACCTTCTGCTCTTGCCTCTCGGAATTTTTCGAGGATGCGTAGCGGGACCTCCGCTACAATAGGCCGGAGCTGGTCCGATGCTTCAAGCATAGCATAGTATTCATAGTGTGAGCCGAAATAATCAGCGTAAAGGGTGTTGTACGCCTTAAGATAGGTACGGCATTCCTCGTCTGTTCTGGGTAGATTTAGTTCCACTTTTCGTAGAAAATTAGCAATCGTATCAACTTCTGGAATGTCTCCATGTTTTTGAATAAGAAAGGCACGCATGCCTTTTATCCAGGCTTGGGGATCTTCTATTCTGAGCTGCTCCAAGGAACGAAGTTCTTCTTCTGAGAAACGACGTTCTTCTGCTGCTATTGTAGTTTTTAACTCCTTCATTTCGTCTTCAAGCAAACGCTTATGGTCTTCAGTCGGAAAAAGAAAATAGTTTGCTGCCCAATAACCAACGAATTGCTTAGCAATTTCAGGTGTTAGAGTTATAGTGAAACTTGCCTCTTTCCAATAATGTCGATCAAACTCTACTGTATAGCGAACCTGTGGAATGTCTCCGAACTCTTGAAAGAGTTGGGCGTGCGTATCTTTTTGGGCTTCCTCCCATGGTTGCTCCTGGAAACCCCAGCGTCCGATCGGACGCCTCATGAGCTTTCTAACTTCCGCGTTTGTCAACCTGACCCAATCTTCGCCTTTTAACTTTTCCCAATCTTCGTCTTCTAACTTTTCCCAATCTTCGACTGTCAATTGTAGCCACTGTTTAGCCTCTTCTAACTTTTCCCGGTCTTCGGCTGTTAACTGTAGCAGTTGTTCAGCAGGTTGTAGCGATTGTTCATCAGGTTCGTCGAGGAGTGTATTGTTGGTAGGGTTGGTTGCCTCTTGCTCGTCCTCGGTGTCTCCACAACCGAAGCAGAGCAGGAGACTGAGGACAGAGGCAAAATAAAAAAATCGGGAAAGGATGAATCTGTTTTTCACGGTGCCTCCATTGTTCCAAAAATGGTGTGTCAGGCTTTTGACTCCGATAGTAGTCGAGAAACAAGATAACAGTTCGGCGTTTTTTGCGTGGCACCCAATTCGGTACTAAGGGTTTGACAGGTCTTCCAATAGCGGTTGTAATTGAGGGGACGGTAGCGGTTGCGCTTGCCGAGGAAAGTTTTGTGGCAGCAGGCTAAGTCATTGCCGTTATGAATCGGATATCCCCAGACGCGGCAAATGACGGGACGATGTTCGTAAACAGAACAGACCCCACCGATGAGCATAGGACACTCACCTTCTAACTTACCGCGTACCACGCTAACGGCTTCCATACTGGTATCTGGCATGATACTTTCGATATTGTGTCCGTGTGCTTCCAATTTTTTGATGCTGCGTTCTGCTTTTGCGCGGATATGTGCACGGAGTTGCTCGGGAAGCGCATCCAACCCTAACTTTAAATCTCGAGCTTCAACCTCACTGATCGCCATTGTCGCCGTGTTGTGACAGCAGGCGAAACAGGTGGATGGACACGGCACACCTCCGGACTCTTCGCGTAAGCGTTTCACATCACGCTCAATCTCACCGAGAAGTTCATAATACGCTTTCATAGTAGCCCCTAATCAACAGAAAGCTTGTAGACAGCATGTCGGAAGATGACGACCTTCGCGCCGTTCTCTAAAATGAGCTTAATTTCATAAGGGCTTACCCAGTCTACAGTGCCACGGAAGAACTCTCCTTCTCGGAGCGTAATCTCAATGGCGGCTCCATTTTTTCGGGCATGTCGCACGGCTTCCGTATCGATTTCACACAACTGGGCATCGGGTGGTAATTGCGTCAACTGTTGTGCTTTGACATCTTCCGCAATCTGAACAACTGCTTGAACTTTCTCTGCGTCAAAGTCTTTGTAGCAATATTTAACATCTGTTTTAGCGATCTGCTGTTCCTTGCCATTACTATTGAGTGTCAAACTGGAAAGGGTCATCTCAAGGACAGTAGCGGGAAGTTGTATAGCGTTATACAACGCGAAAAACATTGACGTTTCAAAGTTAATCTGCTTGAGGATATAGAGGTCACCAAAGCTGAGTTGTTTTGAAGATTGTTCTTGCCCATCTTGTGTGGGTTCATCAGCATCGTCAAAATCTTTTGTTGAGGTGGGTTGATTGCGTGGTTTCGATGTAGGTTTTGTGGATGCCACAGCGGCATCCCGGTTTCGGCGGCCTCGAATCGGTTCTGATTTGCCTGTTTCGTAATTAGAGGCAGGTGCCGCCTCATCAGCGATAAGTTGTCCCTGGTTTTGACCCGGAAATCCGGCGTAACCACGCGGGATAATCGCCTTTCCTTGCCGCAGCCAGCGGCGTTCCGTCGGTGTCAATAATACTTCAACGTTTTGGGCAACGAGTCCCTTCTCACCTTCAACAACACTATATTTTACGCGCTGCCCGACGCGGAGTTCTTCATATTCGGGCTGCTTAATGGCAGAACTATGCAAGAAAACATCCGCGTCACTGCTATCTTGCGCAATAAATCCGAAGCCTTTATCGAAATTATAGTACTTTATCCGTCCTGTAGGCATTATATGCTCCTGTGGTCTGGTCCCTCATCAAGAAGGCAACAATAACCACTCGCGTGCCTGCGCGAGCATTTCTCATTTATAGGGAGTCTACATCTGAGCCTCCCCGAATTTGTCAGAGCCATTCAACCTTATTGTAAGCACGCCGAGGCGGACATGAGCAATCGCTGGATCGCAACCTTCCATTTTAAAAGCGGCGTAAAAGTCAAAACTAAATGACTCTATCGAATGTACGGTTTTCCTTGACACAAACCTCTGACTCTCTTATAATAGAGCGAATCTCGTTTTCCTTGCTTTTCAAGGCTCCGCCCAACAACACTGCTAAGAGAGGCAAATTGCCAAGACATTACAT
>VXXH01000021.1 GCA_009835515.1 Candidatus Poribacteria bacterium | reverse complement strand
TATAAGTCCAGAACTTGGAGACAGTGGCGGAGGTACGGGTGTTAGGGGTCGAACTCGAAAACGGCGAACAGACGACACTGCCTCGCGCGATTGTTGAAGCGATTGAGGGTAGATAACTGTGCCGGTAGGACTGAGCTCCAGATGTATCAAGAGCGAGGATGGAAAATTATTTTCTTACGAAAATGAATATAATGATATACAAAGGCTATACAGCCCGGATTGAATATAGCACTGAAGACGGTTGCCTTATCGGAGAGATTGCCGGAATTAGAGATATTGTCGGTTTTCATGGCGACTCCGCTGCCGAATTGCAAGCCGCTTTTGAAGAAGCCGTTGAAGATTACCTCGAAATGTGTGAAGAATCAGGGAGACCACCGTTGGCAATGGATTTCTTAACTGAATAGGTTTTCATACCACTTGACGTTACCAGTGCTGAGACCGCTGGCGACGATGTCCAATCTGCCGTTTCCGTTCATGTCCAAGACGTGCATTTGTCCGACACCCAAACCTCCATTGTCAATCGTCTCTTTACGCCAGTGGTTATGCGCCAGATTTTCTGGACGGTAGAGGTGCAAACTTGTGCCTTCGCCGTTGTAGCCACAGATAATTTCAAGCACACCGTCATCATCAACGTCAACAGCGGCGAGTGAGTGTCCGCGATTGAGTGTGTCGTCAATGAGGTGACGCTCCCACGGATCGGTCCGTAGATCGCCAGTGGCTTTATACCAGACAAGATTGTTACCGTGCCACGGCTCAATCGCTAAGATTTCGTTGACACCGTCGCCATCAATGTCTGCAGCATAGGTGTCGCTACATTCGCGATCACTGATAATCCATTTGCCCCAGTCGTCCGCCATCGGTGCAACAGGCGGTTCATACCAGATTAACCCTTCCGTGCAGCTAATCAGCACGTCATCGCGTCCGTCTTGGTCAACATCGTTGATGCTCAAACCGTGATTGATATGGAGAGAATCGTCAAGGAGGTGGGAGTGCCAAGAGGCTGTATCTCGTGGGGTATCAGAGAGTTCATAGCACCAGAGGGAGCCGGGACTGTGCCATTCGCCGGGTTTGCCGTCTTCACCGCGGATTGAGGCGACGATGAGGAAAGGCGTTGCATTCGTCGCGCTTCCTGATAAATTTGCAAGGGCAATGCGGTGGATGAAAGGGACATCGGCAATGTGGTGACTGCTCCAATTTTGTCCATCTTGTGCTGGTGCCTCAAGCCAATGGAGATAACCACCCGCAGCGTTTACACCACGAAAAAAACCGCTCCCAACAATGAGGTCAGGTGTACCGTTGCCGGTCAGATCGTAAGGCGCAATAGTGATGTGTCCGCTGCCCTGATTGGTTACGAGGTGTCTTTTCCAGTGCGGTGCCTCGTACCAAGCGATGATCGGGTCGCCTGTGGAGCCAGCGATGATGTCGAGTTGACCGTCGCCGTTTATATCAGCGACCGCAAGTCCATAAACGCTTTTGACGGTATCGTCTAATAGATGTCCTCTGAATTTCACGGCTGATCTCCTCATGTGCCTACTACTATTAGTATTTCAATGTTGAGTTTGTGATGTTGGTCCTGTTCGTAGTAGGGCAATTCATTGCCCGTTCTTGACTTTCGGACGTGCGATAATGCACGTCGCATTTGGGTGAGTACACCGCGATGCACATCGCATCTGGGCGAGTACGCCGCAAAAATCGCACGACTACGAACCAACCCTCAACTTCAAACTTGAAAGACTACTATTTAGGGATTGCGGAAAAATCTCACGATTCCAGGTTCTATCTCATACCCGACACTTGACCAGAAGGCAATAGCCCACGGATACTTTTCTTCCACGAGTGCTGTGATGCGTTTGACACCCAGTTTCGCTAAACGTTTTTCGCCTTCCGCAACCAATGCGCGCCCAATACCACGCCGTCGATAGTCAGGATGAACGGCTATGCGATACATATTGCCGCGCCAGCCATCGAAAGTGGCGATTAAGGAACCAACGAGTTGTTTATTGACCTCTGCTACCAACACCGATGCGGGACCTTCTATCACACTTTGGATATCTGTAATGGTATCTGTGACACTCGGAGATGTGCCAGCAGCGTGCCATAATGTGAGAAGTGCTTCTGCTTCCTCAAGGTGGCACTCTCGGATTAAGAAAGGGTCTGCGTGGGCATTTGCGTTGCCGGATAAATCCATTTACTATTGCGGTGCGGTTAGGAATGCAGATTGCAACCCCCCTTTATCCCCCCTTATCAGGGGGGCAGGTGAGTACACCGCAAAACCGCACCTACCACAATTACCGAAAGGAGCGGCTATTTGTCAAGCCAACTCATCATGCTGCGGAGATTTTTGCCGACTTCTTCAATCTCAAGTTCTGCCTCCTGCCGACGGAGCGCGCCGAGGACGGGTTGGTTCGCCTCATTTTCCAAAACCCATTCCCGTGCGAAAACGCCTTCCTGCACGTCCTTTAAAATTTGGCGCATCTTATCGCGAACACTGTCATCAATAATCTGCGGACCGCGTGTGAGATCTCCGAATTCGGCGGTATTGCTAATATCGTTCCGCATTTTGCTCAAACCACCAGAGTAAATCAAATCGACAATCAATTTAAGTTCGTGGAGACACTCAAAGTAAGCCATTTCTGGCTGGTAACCGGCTTCAACAAGTGTGTCAAAGGCGGCTTTGATGAGGGCAGCGGTTCCACCACACAACACGGCTTGCTCACCAAAGAGATCGGTTTCAGTTTCCTCACGGAAAGTCGTTTCAATGACACCTGAGCGAGTACCACCGATACCTCTTGCATAAGCGAGTGCGACATCGCGCGCGAGACCTGTGGTGTCTTGATGGATAGCGATAAGACACGGCACACCACCACCGCCTTCAAACACCTCACGAACGAGGGAACCGGGTCCCTTAGGCGCAATCATTGCGACATCAATGTCGCTGGCAGGCACAATCTGCCCAAAGTGGACGCTAAACCCGTGTGAGACGAGGAGCATATTGCCTGCTTCCATGTTAGGGGCAATCTGGTCGCGATAGACAGCGGCGTGGCGTTCGTCAGGTATGAGGACTTGAACGATGTCTGCCATTGCTGCGGCTTCTTCAACGTTCTTGACAGTCAAACCTTCCGCTTCTGCGCGGGCTTTTGAACGGCTGCCTTCGTATAATGCGACGATCACGTTTGCACCGCTGTCTTTGAGGTTTAGTGACTGCGCACGTCCTTGCGCACCATAGCCGACAACAGCCACTGTGCGCTCTTTCAGTAAGTCAAAATTAGCATCACTATCGTAATAAATCGTTGCCATAAAGTCTATTCCTTTTTAAGTTATCAGTTGTCAGTTGTCAGTAACTCGTTTGTAGCAGGCTAAACCTTTCACCCGCCACACATTCAACTGATAACCTATAGCTGAAAGTGGAGCGCAGCGGAACGTACCGACAACCATATCCTATTTCTCGGAGCCGCGTAACATCGCTATTTTGCCAGTGCGTGTCAACTCAAGGATACCGTACGTATTAAAAATATCAATCGCCGCTTTCAATTTACCTTCATCACCGGTAATTTCAAGCACAAGGGAGGCAGGTTTCATATCTATAACCCGCCCACGAAAGACCTCCGCGACTTGTAGAATCTCGGTGCGTTTTTGAGGATCATCGGTGACAATTTTAATAAGGACAAGTTCTCGCTCAACATGCGTCCCAGCAGCGGAAAGGTCGGTCACCTCAATAACGTCGATGAGTCTGTTTAGATGCTGGTAGATCTGTTCCATAATTTGCGCGTCACCGTGTGTGACAAGCGTTATATGTGAGATGCTTTTGTCATGTGTCTCCGCGACGTTGAGACTGTCGATATTAAAGCCGCGCCCGCTAAAAAGTCCAGCAACGCGTGCAAGGACTCCGAATCGGTTTTCGACTAAAACGGAAAAGATATGTCGTTCTTCTGGATTCATTTTTTATAGTTTTCGGTTCGCCTGCTGCGCAGGCTTTCGGTTGTCGGTTTTATAGTTATCGGTTATCGGTTCGGTTTTTCTCCGAAAAACCTTTCAGTTTTAAGAGTTATCAGTTGTCAGTCATCGGTTGTCGGTTAAAGAGGGTTTCTGTGACGGATACAGCAAACGGGACTGTCACAAGGTGACTCTTAACTGAAAACTATTCCTCTGATAACTGACAACCCTTAAAATCGTTAAGATAACCCGCGGATAACATCTCCAAGCCCTTTACCGGCCGGCACCATCGGGAACACGTTCTCTTCTTCATCAACAATGAAATCAATGACGACAGGACCGTCGGTAATCCCTTTTGCCTTCTGTAATGCGGGTTCCACATCTTCAGGGTGTTCGACCCGCAAACCCGTGGCACCGAACGCCTGTGCGAGCAAGGCGAAATCAGGGTTGTCGTGGTAATCAACAGCGGAATAACGTTTGCCGTGGAACAATTCCTGCCACTGGCGTACCATTCCGAGGTACATATTGTTAATGATGAAGACCTTAAGCGGCAGCTGCATCGTAACCGCTGGCACCAGTTCTTGGATCGTCATAATATAGGACCCATCACCGTTAATATTGACGACGGTTTTGTCTGGACATCCGAGCTGCGCACCGATTGCGGCTGGTAGGCTAAAGCCCATCGTGCCAAGCCCCCCGGAATTAAGCCACTGTCGCGGTTCAGTGAATTTGAAGTACTGCGCTGCCCACATCTGGTGTTGTCCGACATCCGCAACAACAATGGCATCACTGTAATGCTCATATATTTTTTCAATAACAAATTGCGGCATGACTATATCTGATTTTTGCTCGTACTCAAACGGGTATTTCTGCTTCCACTCCTGAATCTGGGCGCGCCACGGGTCAATATCCGCTGTACTGACCTGTTTGTTGAGCTCCGTTAGCACGCTTTTCGCATCGCCAACGATCGGGACATCAACAGGGACGTTTTTCCCAATGCAAGACGCGTCTATATCAATGTGGATCTTCTTGGCGTTAGGTGCGAATTTACTGAGATCCCCAGTAACGCGGTCGTCAAATCTCGCACCAATAGCGATAACCAAGTCTGAATCGGTGAAGGCATAATTTGCGCAACAGGAGCCGTGCATGCCGGGCATCTCCATCGCCAACGGATGTGTCTCAGGGAACGCGCCAAGTCCCATCAAGGTAACGGTAATCGGGATCTGTGTATTCAAGGTCAGCTGCCGTAGTTCTTCGCTGGCATTCGCAAGGACTACACCGCCACCGGCATAAAGCATAGGGCGTTTGGCTTCTTTAATCAGTGCCGCCGCCTTGGCAATTTGCGCTGGATCGCCATGAACTTGCGGTTTGTAGCTACGGATGTCAACCGTTTCTGGATACTGAAACAGTGCTTCATGTATCTGCGCATCTTTGGCGATGTCAATAATAACAGGCCCCGGTTTCCCGGTTTTCGCGATGTGAAACGCTTCAGCGACAACATCTGCGATTTCGTCACTGCTTGTAACGAGGTAACTGTGCTTACAGATCGGTCGTGTCACGCCGATAACATCGCATTCTTGGAAAGCATCACTGCCGATATAGTGCGTGAAAACCTGGCCAGTAATCGCGACCATCGGAATAGAATCCATATAGGCAGTAGCAATACCGGTGACGAGGTTGGTTGCACCGGGACCGGAGGTTGCGAGTGCAACACCGACCTTCCCGGTGGCGCGTGCGTAGCCATCAGCGGCGTGGGAAGCCCCTTGTTCATGCCGCATCGGAATCAATTTGATTTCAGTCTCGCCGTACAAGGCAT
>VXXH01000085.1 GCA_009835515.1 Candidatus Poribacteria bacterium | reverse complement strand
GTAAACCTCTTCGGGTTTAAAGACGCGCGTGTTGATGTTGTTTCCGGCTTCGTCTACGATGGCTTCAAGTTGTGCTTTTAATGCATCGCGGACGTTTTCACAATTTTCCGCGCTCACAATCCCCTGAGGTTCTCTGCCTTCAACGTTTATAAAAATCCGTCCGTAATATCCGCCTTCTCCCCATGCTTTTGTTTTTTCCCAATCTACCATCTCTGGTGTCCATCGTGTAATCTTTTGCGGTTCGGTTTTAAGCGTTAGGTAACCATGTTTTTGGAACCACTCGTTGACACAGATGCCGCCGTCCATCCGTTTTGCCCCGTGGTCTGAGACAATGATAACCGTGGTGTCTTCATCAACACACGCTAATGTTTCTCCGAGTTCTGCGTCGAGAACGCGATAGTAGTTCCGCATTGTCTCTGAGAATAACGAATTTGGTTCATATTCCCGATGCGTTGTATCCCAAAACCGCCAGAAAGCGTGATGAAGTCGGTCGGAACCCATCTCAACCATCGTGAAGAAATCCCAATCTTTTGTCTTAATCAGATGGCGTGCGAATTTGAAGCGTTCGGTGGTCATCTTGAGAAGTTGTTGTTCCAGTTCGGCGCGCCGGTCGGTTCGGAAGTTGGGGATATCTATCATGTAATCGCTTGCGACCTGATCAATTTCCCGCGACAGGCGTCTTGGGAACGTCCACTGCGGATTGCGGTCAGGTGTAAGGAAACTGGTGATCATCCACCCCGGAAACGGCTTGGCGGGATAGGTGAGCGGTACACCGAGAACAACAGATTTCTTTTCCGCCTGTCCTAAGAGGTCCCAGAGTGTTGGGACTTTTATGGCATGTGCGTTGGCAATCGTCAAAGCATCGTAGGAGTAATCCTTGCGGTTGCGAAAGCCGTAGATGCCGAGTTCGCCGGGATCTCGGCTTGTCATCATACACATCCACGCAGGCACGGTGATAGGTGGGATTGTGCTTTCTAATTCACCGTAGATGCCTTCTTCCACTAAGCGATGTGTGTTGGGCATATCGTCTTTGAATGCGTCAAAGACGAGTTCCGGGGCGGCACAGTCCCAACCGATAATGAGTACTCGTTTCTTCATATCTTCATTTTAAATCACGGCTTGTGATCGGTGTTAACAGGCGGTTCGTCGTTGTCAAGGAACCGCTCGATTGTGTTTCGCGTTGCTGGACGCGTCCGGAAATCGGCAACCCACGGTTCACGGAAGTACGCCTGCTTTTCACGCGGTAAAGCGGACAGCACTGCAGTCGGAATCCGTAGCCGGTGCCAATGTGTTGCGAGATGTGCATAAGCGTTTAGCACTGCGACACGCGGTGTCTCTCGTTGCCATACGGGACCGGCGTGACACAGGTTTTCCGTGAAGAAGATTGCACTGCCAGCGGGGCATTCGTAGGTCATTAGGAACGGACTTCGCTTCCCATCTTCCAACGACATGTGGTCAGGATGCATCGGAAAGTTGGATTTGTGGCTACCGGCTATAAAGTGCGTTGCCCCATCGTTTTTGGAAATATCTGTCAGTTCAAAGACGACGCGGACCATCCCCGCGTGGATCTGTCCGTTGTTGACGCGATAGCCGAAAATCGGATCCGCCTGTCTCGGTCCACCCCCATGGAGTTCACCGTGTCTCCGCCCTTTTTCGCGCCAGACGGAGAAGGTGCTCTCTAACCGGACCTCGGGTCCGATGATTTCGTGTAGGACATCAAGGACTTTGGGGTGATCAATCAGCACGCTCGCGGGGCCCCCCGGTACGGCACGGTGTTCGGGTGGTAAGGATCCTTTATCATGATGTATCCGGTCAATCTGATCAATGATTGCCTCTACTTCGTCGCGCTCAAGGATCGCGGGACGAACGAGGAATCCACTTAAGTCAAATCGAAATTTTTCTTCATCAGTCATAGGTTGAATCTCCTATGTTATACCATTTACCCACAATGTTATCACATTACCGGTCTTCGCGAAATGCGTAGCATTGCGGAACAAACTAACAGTTTATTCTACATAAAGAGGTTTGTTAACAAAAATGGTATTAGCTTCGTGGTAAAGCATAAAACACGTAGATATTTCGGTAATCATTTATGACATAAAGATCGCGAGCGACAAGAAATCCGCAGAAATACCCAAGCAAAAACACTCGCTCCTACAAGGCAATACCCATCAGCATAATCGAAATTATGCCCAGCGGGGTTTTCCTCCGCCGAATCGCTGCTCGCTGATGTTCCAGAGTTCAGATAGACCGAGTTGTCGGATGTGTTCAATTCCGGGTAGGAATGGATCGTTTACTCGGGTTAACCATTCTTGAAGTTCCGTCTCTAATTCTGCCCGAAGTCCTTGTGAGTCGGCATCGTCTATGAGATTGTTCAATTGATATGGGTCGTTGTCGTTGTCATAGAGCAGCCAACCTGAACCGTCGTAATGGCGTGCGTAGGTGTGGCGATGCGTTCGGAGACCGCGCCACTCGCGGATACCGAAGTGGAAGCCTTCACTGCCGTGCAACGGTACACCAAGGAAGACAGATTGTGGCTCGCCAATAGTGTTGCCGAGCATCGCCTCTGAAAGGTCAATGCCTTCCACGCCTTCAGGGATCGGTAAGTCACATAAGGATAGCATTGACGGCATAAAATCGACGAGGCTTAGCAAAGTGTCACGGGTAACGCCTGCCGGTATCTTACGGGGCCAGCGGATCATGAACGGGATCCGACTCGATTCTTCCCACGGACGCTCTTTTCTGACGTGTCCGTGGCTGCCGAGCATATCCCCGTGGTCGGATGTATAAACGAGAATGGTATCGTCTGCAATACCGAGTTCGTCGAGTGCCCGCATCAAGCGTCCGAGGTTTTCATCTAACGCTGTGATATGGGCGTAGTACCCAGAGAGGTCTTTCCGTGTTGCGGGTGTGTCTACAGCATTCGGACGTAACTGAATCTCCTCCGGCGGGTACATCGCCTTGTAGCGTTCAGGGACATGTTCATAAGGATTATGTGGGGGTCCCCAACTCATATAGAGGCAGAAAGGTTCATCAACGTGCTCGCGGCAGTATTGAATTGCTTGATCCGTCTGGAAATCCGGTTCATAGCCTTCAATCTGCATCTGATTTCCATCAGAGTCGTGATAAGGCGCGTTGAAATAGTTATGGTGGCAATTCCAGCCGACCCAATGATCAAAGCCGAAGCGCATCTCAGGCGTGATAAACTTATCTCTCGGCATACCACCGAGATGCCATTTACCGATGTACCCGGTTGCGTAGCCAGCATCCTTAAAGACCTCCGCTACACCTGTTTCGGACAACGGAAGCGGCAGATCGTTGGAAACTGCCTTATGGTTCAAAGGATACTTGCCTGTCATGAGGCATCCACGCGCAGGCACACATATCGGGACGTTAGTGAAGGTATTCGGAAAAAACATCCCCTCCTGTGCGAGTTGATCCATTGCGGGTGTTTGCACTTGTGAGTTGCCTGCACACCCGACATCACATTGACGGTGCTGGTCACCAAAGACAAAAATTAGATTGGGTTTACGTTCCATATTTTTAACCCCCTAAATCCCCTTATCAGGGGGACTTTAAGAAGCCGTGTGTAACTCCTAACATTATTGGGTGCAATTTTCGCTACTGCATCCACGTATAAATTTGGCGGAGTGCGCCTTCACTTCGGGTCCACAAGTTCCTTTTCAGGGGTGAAACGACCTTTGTGTAACTGGCGAAATCTGTCTGGTTTGCTCGATACTGCTCTTTGTGCGCAATTAACCCTGCGTTCTCCGGCGGTGAGGCACCAAAATCGACGCATTCGTATTCTTCATGGCACGCTTGTCTGATGATATAGTGGAAAATCGCATTGTTGGGACGGTATTTCAGGAATGCTGGCACAGATGCCTCACACCACAAGGTCACCGTCCGATTGAAACGGAGGTAGAGGAGTCCTGCGATGATTGTATCGCGATATGTCGCGATGGCAAGTTTGGCTATTTTTCGTTGGAGGAGCGTCTGCATGAGTCCTCTCGGTTTCGGCGTGCCGCCTAACCGTTTGACAGTCATGAGATACATATCGTAAAATATAGATAACGCCTCTTCACTGTCTGTATCCGTAACCGCTACTCCAGATTTTTCCGCTTTCCGAACGGCACCACGCACCCTTTTGTTGTAGGCGTGCCAGAGGGCATCAGCGTCTTTGTTCGTTTTCAAAAGATGTGTGAAATGATCCGTCCGTTCGTATCCAGTTTCAATGAAGACATCGCCGTAGGTTGTGGTATGCTCTGGCGGCAAGGTCCAACGGATTTCGCACCACCCTTTTTCTTCTGCAGCAGTTTCAATGGATGTTATCAATGTTTCGCGATTTACGTGTGAGGTATCTGTAAGATGTATACCGCCGAAAAGATTCCACGGCATCGAGTGCCACAAACGGATACCCGGCATCGGTTGAAAAATGAAAGCAGGCAGTCCGCCGATCACGGCACCTTGTTGCTTAATGAGCATATAGACCGGAGTGAGTTGTTTGAACGCACTCGCCAAGGCATCTCGCCACGCGAGACTTTGGAAGGCAGTCGTGTTTGGGCATTGCTGAATGACAACATCCCACTTGTCCTGATTTTGAGGGGTAAGGGGTTCTACCGTATACATACACAGCTTGAAGGCTATACGACCAACGCCGCGAACAACGCCTTGATGTAACCGACGGAATAGGCTAACCCTACATTGCCTTCTAATCTCGGAATGTGATCGGCGTTGATGCATCCGTCAAATCCAACCTTCTGTAATTCTTGGACGATTTTGAAGGCGTTCATATCACCGTCGTCAAGGAGGACTTCTTCAAATGCCCCGGCAGTAGCGAGGCTTCCGCGGACGTTCCGTAAGTGAACCATAAAGATACGTCCTTTCCGTCCGTAGTTATTAATTTCATCAAGGACGATGGTGCTGCCACCGGCTTCAGCACGGGTGCCGCAGCAGTAAAGGTAACCGACGTTCTTGCTTGGGAACGTGTCAATAACACGGTGGAAGCCGAGGCTGCCGAGTGGCGTATCTGGGTTCGGGACATCTGACGGATGGATAGCGAGTTTAATATCGTGCTCATCGGCAATAGGGACGAGTGCGCCGTAGACCTCGGTAAAACGTTTCCACCATTCATCGAGTGTTTCCATCGTCGGTGTGTCTGGCGGATTCTTCGTTGCGGCCCGGCTTTCGCCACGTGAGGTATACCCGCCTCTGTGAACCGAAGAATAGCGCGTCATGAGATAGTCAAACGTATCTCCCCAGAACCGTTGGCGTGCGATAGGCACACCGGCTTCAGCGAAGACACGGAGTGCGTTGGACGTGTTCTCGAGTTCCTTTTCGCCGTCGGGTTGTCCGGTCATAAATTTCTCTGTGATGTTCGGGAGCGTCACACGGTTGATGTCGAGTCCCCAAGAACGGATACGTTTTTTGATTTTCAGTAGCTCGTCCAAATCGGGATACCCCTGTTCGTTAACACCGGGGAAAGCCCCACCATTCCCAAAGTCGATGCAGTCTGCACCGAGTTGCGTAACCTGTTTAAGATAACTCTCTGAAAGTCCACCATCCCAGACTGAAATTTTCATTTTTTTAATTTTCCCTTGCGGTTCATTGTATTACCGATTTTCATCAAATGTGTGGCGATGCGGAACAAACTAAATGAAGACTAATTTTTTAATTCGGTAATTTTTAGGGAAGTCCGGTGCGGTTAGGAATGCAGATCGCAACCCCCCTTTATCCCCCCTTATCAGGGGGGCAGGTGAGTACACCGCAAAACC
>VXXH01000764.1:474-5787 GCA_009835515.1 Candidatus Poribacteria bacterium | reverse complement strand
GTTAAAAACTGTCGTGATTATGGAAAATGAAACGAATACGTTATTTGCTGATTCTATTCTTTGTTGCCTTGACCGGCATAGCGTCAGCACAGGATCTCGCAGACCGTGTGGTGGAGCACGTTTTTCCCAACGGTCTGAAGTTATTGATGATTAAACGTGATACCTCGCCGACTATTGCGCCTTATCTCTTGTTTAAAGCGGGGTCTGTAGATGAATCAGACGACACACGCGGTATCGCGCACATGTTAGAACACATGCTGTTCAAAGGCACGAAAACAATCGGCACAAAAGACTATGAAAAAGAGAAAGTCGTGCTTGCTGAAATTGATCGCGTAGGTGATGCGCTTGATATGGAGCGTGCGAAAGGCGCGAGAGCAGATGCGGATAAAATAGCCGAATTAGAGGCGGCACTCAAAGAGCAACAGGAACTTGCGAAGGAATGGATCGTCACCGGTGAATATACTGAGATTTATACACAACACGGTAGCACAGGATTCAACGCTGGGACATCTGTTGATTACACGATTTATACGGTGGAGTTGCCATCTAACAAGTTAGAATTATGGGCGATGCTTGAGTCTGATCGGCTTAAGAACGCTGTCCTCCGTGAGTTTTATGTAGAACGAGAGGCTGTTAAAGAGGAGCGCCGGATGCGTGTGGATACCAGTCCGGGTGGCAAACTCTACGAACAGTTTATCGCCGCCGCCTTTACTGCACATCCGTACGGCATGCCGATCATTGGCTGGCCCTCAGATATTGCTATGCTCAATCGGCGCAAAGCGGAAGAGTTTTTCAAGATCCACTATGCCCCCAATAATTCTGTCATGGTGATTGTCGGGAATATAGACATAGACAAAACCGTTGCGCTTATTGATAAATATTTTGGTGATATGCAGGCCCAACCGCTTCCGAGTGAAGTAACAACTAAAGAACTGTCACAGGAAGGTGAACGCCGGATTGAAGTTGAATATGACGCGGAACCGCAGCTCATGATTGGGTATCATAAGCCGACGGTCCCGCATTTTGATGACTATGTACTTGATATGATTAGTGCTATCCTTTCCGATGGACGCACCTCTCGGTTTTACAAAAACATTGTTGAGGAGGGCATAGCTGTCTCTGCTAATTCAATAAATGGGTATCCGGGTGCACGCTATGACAATCTTTTTGTCGTAAATGGTACACCACGGTCACCACACACGACCGTTGATGTTGAGGAAGCAATCTACGCAGAACTTGAAAGGCTTAAAACTGAACCTGTCGCGGAAAAGGAATTTAAACGCATCCTTAAGCAGATTGATGCCGGTTTCATCCGGAACCTCAGTTCAAACGCCGGAATGGCACAGCAGTTGGCTTTCTATGAAGGGATCGCTGGGGACTGGCGGTATATACTGGGTTGGCGCGAGAATATGTATAAAATTACACCTGAGGACATCATGAAAGTCGCAAACACCTATTTCACGAAAAGCAACCGCACCGTCGGTACACTCGTTAAGAAAGCGGCAGCAGCACCTGCCGGTGAAAACACGGAGGGTAATGAATAATGAAAAGACAAACCTATTCAGGACTTGTCCTTGCGATACTGATAGTTTGCCTCGTGGTTTGCGGCATTCCGTCTACATTCGCGAAACCGCACGAAGAACTTACCTTTGAACCGATCGAGTTTAAACCGCCTGTGCCAGAGAAACGGATGCTCTCAAATGGGATGGTGCTTTACCTGCTTGAAGATCACGAGTTGCCGCTTTTCAATATCAACGGTTTGATTAAAACCGGGGACATCTACGATCCTGCGGATAAGGTCGGTTTATCATCAATATTCGCAACCGTTATGCGAACCGGTGGCACGGTATCGCGCGAACCGGACGCCCTGAACGAGGAATTGGAATCAATGGCGGCTTCTGTTGAAGTCGGTATGTCCCGCGAGTACGGGACCATTAATCTCTCAACACTCGCGGAAGACATTGAGAAAGGGTTGGAAATCTTTTCGGATGTACTCAGAAATCCTGCGTTTCGCGAAGACAAATTGGAACTCCGTAAGCAGCAGTCGATCGAACGTATCCGTCGCCGCAACGATAATCCTATTCAACTCGCGTGGCGCAACTTCTCTGCGCTGCTCTATGGAATCGACCATCCATTCGGACGGTATACCGAAATTGAAGGCATAGAGAGTATCACTGTTAATGATCTCAAAGCCTTTCATGCGAAATATTATCATCCCGACAACATGATGCTTGCGATTACCGGCGATTTTGATACGGAAACCTTGGTGGCGCAGCTTGAAAAGGTGTTTGATGGATGGGAATCCGCAGAAATTGCGTTTCCAGACGTTCCAACAGTAGATGCTACCCCGAAAGCGTCCGTTAATTATATTTTTAAGGATCTCCCTCAGTCAGTAATGCTCATCGGGCATTTCGGTATCAAGCGCACCCCTGACTTTCCAGACTATTTCGCACTCCGAGTCATGAACGATATTCTCGGTGAGGGCGGTTTTACTTCTCGCCTCATGAAGGAAGTGCGTGAGAAGCACGGTCTTGCCTATATGGTGGGCAGCATCATGCAAACGTCGTATTACACGAATCCGGGGGAATGGTTTGCCTATTCACAGACCCGGACCGATAAAACGGCGGAAGCGATTTCACTGATTATTGATGTTGTCAAAGGACTCCGAGATGCGCCTGTGCCGGCAGCGGAGCTGCAGCGGACTAAAGATTCACTCATCAATTCGTTTGTCTTTGGTTTTGAGAGCAGTGCGCAGATCGCCTTCCAGCAAATGATGCTCGCCTATCGTGGTTTTGCGCCAGACTTCCTTGAAACCTTTACCGATAATATCGCTAAGGTAACAGCGGAAGATGTGCAGGCAGTCGCGCAGAAATATCTCCATCCAGACGCATTGACGATTGTCACTGTCGGCAATAAAGAGAGTTTCGACCGACCGCTTGCTGAGTTCGGGGAGGTCAACGAAATTGAGATAGAGCAACCTGCACCGCCGCCGCCTGCGGAACCGATGCCAGAAGCGAGTGAAGCGGACATGGCGAAAGCCAAAGAAATTCTCGCGGCAGCAGTCGAGGCACACGGCGGCCTTGAGAAGTTGCAAGCGGTGAAAAATATCGTCATGGAAGCGCGCGCATCTGCCAATACACCCGCGGGACCGATGCAGGTAGAAGGCAAATCGTACTACGTTTACCCTGATAAGTTTAGACAGGATATGAAGATGCCCCAAGGCGAAATGGCTTATGTCTTCGATGGCACTGCTGGATTCGCCATGACACCGATGGGGGTTCAACCGATTCCACCGCAGATGGCTAATAGTTTCAAGGATGCGGTTTTCCGAGAGAATGTATGGCTTTTGGCGAACCTTTCACAAAACAATATCCCGATCCAATATGCGGGTACAGAAGAGGTGCAAGGTAAGCAATCACATGTTCTAACTGTTCAACAACCGTCTGGAGAGATGTTGAAGGTTTTTATTAGCGACGAGACGTATTATATTGTGAAAATCTCCTATCGCGAAATGAGCCAAGGCATGGCTGTGAACAGGGAAACGTTCATGGATGACTACCGCGATGTTGATGGCATCAAAGTACCATATCATATTGTGCAGAATGTGGACGGTCAACCCTTTAGCGAAAGTAGCGTAACTGGTATCACATTGAACGCTGAGCTTGATGAGACGCTATTTCAGGAGCCAGAATGAAAACGTTAGATTTACGTGTCCGCTACTTTCAGGATAGCACGCCGGTAGATGTGCCGTGCCGTGAAACTGCGTTCATCCGTCGCGAGTTTGAGATGCCGTTGCCGGTTGATGAGACGGCTTTGGTCCTCGTCGATTTGTGGAACGTGCATTTCATCGAAAGTTGGATAGAACGCGCAGCACAGATAACGACTAAGTGCGTTGTGCCAGTGATAGACGCGGCGCGGGAAGCAGGTTTGACGATTGTGCATGCGCCATCACCACCGGTGGCAGAGCAGTATCCGCAGCTTAAACGCCACAAGCCGCCTGAACCGTCTACACCTTCAACGTGGCCACCCTCCGATTTCCGAGGTCGTGAGGGTGATTACGCCGTTTACCGCGGTCCTCGTAGTCAACCGCCGGGTATCGGTATCCATTGGGATAAACTCGCTTCACAACTCGCTGTCTCCCCTGCGATTGATGTACAAGATGATGACTTTGTTATCGCAACGGGGCAGCAGTTGCATGAACTCTTGGAGGAGCGGCGTATCCTGCATCTGCTTTTTGCTGGTTTCGCAACGAATTGGTGTGTGTTAGGCAGGGATTATGGTATTCGGTCTATGTCAAGGTATGGTTATAATATGGTGCTACTCCGCGATGCCACGACCGGCGTGGAGTTCCCGGATACGTACGATAATCTCTTCACAACAGAGATCGCTATTCGGGAGGTAGAGCAGCAGTATGGGTTTAGCGCATCAAACGCTGATTTCTTTGCGGCTGTTGAAGGGTTATCAACGTAAGCACGTCTCGGGGATAGATTGTTTCAAGACTTGGTTTATTTCTATGAATGATCAACCTGTCCTCAGTGTTACCTTTTTTCGTACGGATGCTGGACGTTTACCTGTTCAGCAATGGCTCAAGAGTCTTAATAAAGTGGACAGAAAAGTAATCGGAAGAGATATACACTATGTTCAATTTCGCTGGCCCTTGGGTATGCCTCTTGTGAGAAAGATAGAACCCTATTTATGGGAAGTTCGTAGCCAACTCAGAAGCGGGCGTATTGCAAGGGTATTATTCACTGTCAGAGGTAACGAGATGGTACTGCTGCACGGTTTTATCAAAAAATCTCAGAGAATAGCGCAAACAGATTTGAGTTTGGCACGGCATAGAAAAAATCTATGTCAAAGTAGGAGGACTGCGGATGAATAAGTATAGCGGTGGTAATTTTGATGATTTTCTCAAGGAGGAGGGTATCTTTGAGGAGGTCGTGGAATGTACGCGAAAGCGGCTGCTTGCATCACAAATTGAGGATATGGTGAATACAGCAGCCTCAAACAGAACATCGTTTTTTACGGAAACGAACACGGACCTTGTAGAATTAAACCATTATCTGTTTGATTTGGACAATACTGTTATTACTGCAGAATTGTTAAAGAATATTACCCGTGAAGCAAAGGAGATGAGAACTGACCCTGTTCGGTTAAATGATCCTCTATTTGATTCGGAAGAATTGTTAAATCGTTTGCTAACCGAAGATGTAGCTGCTTAACTCATTAACAAGTTCAGGGCTCCAGAATCATTAGATTTTCCTTTTTCTTTTAGCGGGTCAAGTGAATTCAGATTCACGTTAGAAATTGCCTGAT
>VXXH01000764.1:0-464 GCA_009835515.1 Candidatus Poribacteria bacterium | reverse complement strand
CATCAATTTATTTCTCCAGAGGAATCAGGATGGCAGTAATCAAGAAGACTACAGAAGTGAAATTTTTTATCCCTAAAGCTAAAGATGATGCGCAGGCGGAGGAAGTCTGGGAATCTGTCAAGAAGTTTGCGGAAGAAAACTTAGGATGGGATGTTTCAAATCGGCGTATTTTTAGTATCACTTATCATAAGCAGGGCAAAGACTATTATGTGGAGGTTGGGAAACCAGATCCACGCAACGGAGAACTTGTGATTGCGATACTTGATTCAGACACCTATTTTGTATGTACACCAAATCGCGGTGTGCTACGAGGTATGCCGATCTTAGTAGGCGTATCTGAGTTGCGAGAAATTACGGATTTCCCACCGAGTTAGAGAATTTGATTTGATCGACAAAGCTCTCTCACAGTTCCTGGCAATTAAGGTGTTACTTTCATCTCGGTAATGGTAAATTATCAATACCAC
>VXXH01000794.1 GCA_009835515.1 Candidatus Poribacteria bacterium | reverse complement strand
GTTAGAGGGTATATTGAATGATGGTCCGTTTTCGATTACCGGGAGCGTCATGGCACCCGCAGATGGACGCGTATGGGAAAACGCACCGACAATGGATTTGCAGACCAGCATCTCATCATCACTTTTTGAACAATCCAGAAAGTATAAGATACAACTTGGTTCCAACCCGACGCAATTACACCTACAAGGTGGATTTGATGATCCGTCTTTAACAGGCAACCTGAATATAAGTCAGGGGTATTATGAACAAAACTGGGAGGCAGTTGTAGATTGGTTCGTCGGGGCTTCTGTAAGCGAGGTAGACGTTATATTGGATTATCCGATCCTTCGCGTTTTACATTTGAACCTTGATATTGATATCCCGGATAATTTCCGTGTGCTTTCATCTATCACGGGACCGACAGACATTGAAATTTCGAGTTCAGGGGGTAAACTCATCGGTCCAATTCAAAATCCGATTTTCAACGGAACTGTTTCGGTCATCAGTGGTAGAATCGGACTTGTTCCACAGACCTTTGAATTCATTGAAGGCTCAAGAATTACCAACCGAAGTACCGTCGAATTTGATCCAGAACTTAACATCTCTCTCCGGACACCTGATCGTATTCGCGGGGTCTTGCCGAGGGATGAGAGCACAGTTGATCTTGAGATTAACGCGAGTCTAACTGGCACATTAAAAGACCCAGAATTCGTTCTGAGCGCACCTAACGCGACTGAAATCCTCTCGCATGAAGAGATTATGACGTTTCTTATACGCAACGCTGCGTTTTCACGTGCCTTCGGTGGGTTCACGTTTAATTTCCATCGTCCGTATGATGAAGACGCACGATCTATCAGTGCAGAATATCAACTTAGAGAAAATATGTCCATTAAAATTGAGAACAACGAAAAAGGCGAATACGGTGTTGGCTTTGAAATAAAGGGACGCTTTTAATGGTTATCAGCGATAGCAGGATTTGTCTTATACTGATACTCTGCTGTTTTTTTTCGCAATCTGTTGTAGGCGCGAACGCACCCGCGGAAACTTCAGAGGATACACAGGCAGAGAAGCTCCTACTCGCGGCAGCACCTGATCCGACGCGCATAGACAAAATCGAATACTACATTGATACCGCGCCCATAGCGGAAACTACAACACAATATAACATGCTTAGCAAGCAGGTCGCGGTACGTGTTGAGGACCGCTTATCTCCGTACGCTATTCAACAGAGTATTAAGAAACTCTACGCGACACAGCAATACTCCCAAATTCAGGTTTACGTCCAGAAGGACATCAATGGCGTTGCGTTAACCTATCAGCTCACATCTTTCGATCGCATTAAAGCGGTTGTGGTCGCTGGCATTCCGCCGAACCAATTCAGGTCGGCTATTGAAAATGGAATAAAATCAAAGCCGAGTGGGAGATATGTACCTGCGATTGCGAATACAGATATTACCTACATCAAGCGAATTTGCACCGAATATGGATATTTTGACGCGCAAGTTACGGTTTCCGATACCCTCACCGAAGAAGGCGTATTAACCTACCAGATACGCGTAGGCGATCCATCACGGATTAAAAGGTTGCAAATTCAGAACAACTTCGCTATTTCAAATGATCGGCTCATAGCAACCTGCGACTTTAGCCGACTCTATCCGGTTTACAACAAAGCCGATGTTGACACCGACGTGGCAGCAATGGAAGCACTCTACCGTAAAAACAATTATCCCACCGCAACTATTGCACCAAAATTTACAGCGAAAACCGGGCTACTGCAGTTTCAGATCAATGAAGGCAAGCGGGTCGAGTTTGATTTTGTTTTCGATACCAACGAACTCTCTTCCTCACAACAAAACACCTTTAAAGAAGAGATAGGTAAACTAATAAGCACAGGGTCTCCTTCTCTATGGGAACGCAGGATAAAAGCGTATTTTGAAAACGAGGGTTATCATGGGACGACTATACAGGAGACAGTTTTGGCTGCGTCGAGCGTTCAACTGACGATTAATCCTGGAACGCGATATAGAGTCACGCGCGTCACTTTTTCTGGGAACCGCGCCTTCTCGGACGCGGACCTACTCCGGGAAATGACAGTGAAACCGACAGGTAGATTTCTGTGGAATCTGCGGATATCCAATCTTATTGCCAGATTCCTATCGCGACGAGAACAGAAACGCTTTTTTGATAAAGACGACCTTCAAAACGATGAACATCGCCTCGATATTTTATACGAGAAAGCTGGCTATCCTAACGCCGTCATTGAGATAACAGATAAAAAGCAGCCCCTAAACGGCAGAAACATTGGTGAAGTCACAATACAGGTCTCAGTTTTCGAGGATCGCAAAGAGGTGATTCATCGATGTACCATCAGCGGTAATCGCGCAATAGATACTGCCACGCTACTGAAACGCTTGGAAAGCGAACTTCCGCTGCCGCAACCGAATGCCTCGTTTGAAAGAACCGTTTACCAAAATGCAATTCGCAATGTTTATGATGAACTTGGATACATTGATGTAAAGGTTAATGACACTTACATATCTGAAACAGAAACCGCAGTTTTTGAAGTAGAAGGCAATTTTTCGGAGTCGCTTGCGGACGGTAAACTTCCTTTAGAAATTCGCGATGAATTTAAAAGGCACAATCTAACACTCATAGGGCTTGGCATAGCGACAAATGTCGGTAACCGCTGGAGCATCCAAGATATTGACGGGAATCCACGCTATACACTTAAACAGGAGCCAACACATCTTGAAGTATTTGAACACGGTATCCTTAATCTTGCCGTGGAGACAGAGGGCGAACAGGTAACATTCGGTAAATTCTATTTTGAAGGCGATACGGACGTTGTAAAACAACACGTTCTCGAACGGGAAGTACGGCATCTTGCGGGTGAACGTTGGACATCGGACGGATTAAGCCGTGCCTTGCAAAACCTCTCCGGTTTAGGGATTTTTCGCAGCGTTCAAGCAGAACCACGCGGACCCGAAAAGATAGCAGGCGGCGATGGTGTAAAGACCACTGACGCAGAGAACCCTCACGCTATTCTCAGAACCTATGACGTTTTAGTAACAGTTGAAAAGCAACAGCAACCGAGAACCTTTAGTTATGGTGGTGGCTATGGTTTCGCAGAAGGTTGGAATGGGACGCTGGAGTTAACGAATAGCAACTTCCTCTTTAAACGGAACATCCGAGGGTCCTTCCGCAGTAGATTAGGGTGGCGCGATGAATTAGGTTACCTTGTCGATGCAAGGCTCACCGAACCGTGGTTAATTGGCAGGACGCGGGGCACCTTACGGTTATCTGCTAAGAAGTTAGAGATAGATGACAATGTTCGCGCGCTCCAAGGGAGTTTCATCCTCAGTAGGAAATTAGGCGAATCGCATCGTTTGGATTTGCGATACAGTTACAGAGACTTGAATCAACCGGTGTCACCAATGGAACAAGGAACACCGCCAGAGCTCAGTTTATCTGAAGAACAGAACGCCTTCAGCACAACCGTGAGTAGCCTCCGTTTCTCTTGGACTTACGACGCTCGTGTACGCTATCTGAATCCGATAGGCGGCATGTTCAACGAGCTTACACTCGAATACGCTGGTGGCTTCTTGCAAGGCGGCACCAGTTTTATTAAAACGACGACGGATACACGTTATTACCAAAAACTCATCGGCAGTCTTGTGTTAGCGACCGCGGTTCGATGCGGTATTACTACCGGTTTGCGTTCTAATCGTCGCGCGGAACTTATCTCTTTTGAGCGGTTTTGGGCAGGCGGCAGCACGACGGTCAGAGGCTACGCCGAGCGTTCCCTTGGTCCCGAAGATAGCACAGGGACTTATCGCGGTGATGTCCAATTCATTTTTAATACAGAATTACGGTTCCCAATCTATTCGGTCATCCGCGGTGCCTTCTTTTTTGATGCTGGCAACGTCTGGGATTCATTGGCGGATATTGAGACGCTAACGCGTTTACCGTCCGCTGTTGGTGCCGGACTCTATCTGGATTTTGGCGCGCTCACAGTCGGACTTGATTACGCGATCCCACTCGTATCTGTCCCGAGTTCACCCGATACAATACGGGCACATTTCCGCCTCGGTAGTACTTTTTAATAGTTGTCAGTACGATTTTTTTTCAAAAAATCTTTCGGTTATCGGTTATCAGTAAGAATAGTTATCAGTTATCAGTTATCAGTTAAAAGAGGGTTGAGACAATTCAAAAGGTCTCTTTCTGAAACTGACAGATTTTTCGCAGAAAAATCGCTCTGATAACTGAAAACTACTGATTACTGAAAGGTTTTTCGGAGAAAAACCGAACTGATAACCGATAACTATTCCTCGTAGGGTTTGCCCAAGGCAAGGGGTGCCTCAGCACGCCCGACAAACCCTGCCAGCACCGCTAAACAGAGCACATAAGGCAACATCAACCACAACTGATACGGAATATCCCAGCCCAAGGCTTGGAACCGCGCATCGAGTGCTGAACCGAGCCCGAAAAGCAACGCAGCACCGCAGGCTTTTACAG
Organism: Candidatus Poribacteria bacterium; assembly: GCA_009835515.1. Classification (GTDB taxonomy): domain Bacteria; phylum Poribacteria; class WGA-4E; order WGA-4E; family WGA-3G; genus WGA-3G. The sequence continues at coordinate 1,293 of VXXH01000794.1, read as the reverse complement.
GATGCCATTTCCCAAAAATAACGATCGCCAAAGCGATGAACCCGCGTCCGACTGTCATCCCGGGTGTAAAATAGGGGACATCGGCGAGGGAGAGATAGCCGCCAGCGATGCCTGCCATCGCACCCGCGAAGAGTAGACAAACTGTCCTTAAACGGCGCACATTAGCACCGACGGTGGCAATCGCCTTCGGATGCTCACCACACGCGCGTATCCTGAGTCCGAGTTGCGTATGGTAGAGGAAAAAATAGACACACGGCACCAGCAGAAACGCAATGAAAACGAGAATATTGTGTGAAAACAAGGCATGCCCTAAGACAGGGATTTCGGAGAGCATCGGGATGTTGATCTGCTGGAACGCTGGCACACCTTTTGCAATCCCTGTTACACCGAAAAGTCGTTGATAGATCACTTCTGTCAATCCCAGTGCCAAAAGCGTCATCGCCGTGCCGATGATAACTTGGTCACCACGGAGCCTGATGGCACACAACGCAAAGAGCGCGGCAGCGATAAGACCACTCAGTCCTGCCATCAGCAGCCCGAACCACGGCGCGAACGTCACGAATTCCGCCGTGTAGAATGAGCCGACCATCCCAAAAAACGCGCCGATGAGCATCATCCCTTCAATACCGATGTTCAGCACACCTGCACGTTGGGAGATAACCTCACCTAAAGCTGCCAGTAGAAGTGGGGTTGCCCCACGAATCGTTGCCGAAAGAATTTCTTCAAACATTTTTTTAACTATTAAGTTTTTGCTCGTTTTTCTCTGCCCCTTCCCAGTAACGGGTGGGGACCCCTGTCGAAAAACGGTTTCTTCTTAGATCGTTACGGTATGGAAGATAATTACGTATTAAAGTCCCCCTGATAAGGGGGATTTAGGGGGTTAAAAACTAAAAAATCTACCATCGCGTGCTAAATTTTCGTAAGTCCTTTTACGTTTTGGTCTCTGATATGGTCTCTGAGATACCAAACTTCATAACCAGCATCACAAAAATCCGCAACAACGGCGGTAGGAACACATTGATCCGCTAAAAACTGCAATCCCATTAAGCGACTTCCTCAAAATCTGCTAATTCACGTGCGTAATCAAGACAAACTCGGATCTGAACTGCTTTGATATCAGGGAATTCGATAATAATTTCGTCTGGTGTATAACCCGCTGCCAAGTATCCGAGGAGAAGGCTTACTGGAATTCTCGTTCCTTTGATACGTGGTTTACCGCGCAATGTGTCTGGTGTGCTAACAATATGGTCTTTCCAATGAATTGGCATGTGGACTTCTCCATAATACAGAAAC
>VXXH01000729.1 GCA_009835515.1 Candidatus Poribacteria bacterium | reverse complement strand
CATTTTTACAGCCACAGAGCGTCCTATTAATTCTAAACTTTACTATAAAAACAGATTTGGGAGGAACGTAAAATTATGGGACATCAAACACAAAACTGGGTGAAAGTCGCCGAGTTAAGTGAGATTCCTGAAGGGCAACCGAAAGCGGTTCAGATGGGAGAAGGGCGCAGTATTGCGCTTTTCAATGTTGATGGAAAAATTTACGCAACGGATAACCAGTGTCCGCACATGGGGTATCCACTCACACGCGGAACCGTCCGAAACGGTATCCTAACCTGTGATTGGCACCGTCGCAGTTTTGATTTGGAAGGCGGCGGCTGCTTCCATGTTGAATGTGACGATTTACGCGTCTTTCCGGTAGAAATACGGCGTGACGAAATTTGGATTGATCCCGGAGATATGACCTACCGCCGCGCAGAAGAGCATAAGCAATTGCTCCGAGAAGGTCTATTAAGTGAAGACCGATGGACGATGTCCAAAGCAATCGCACTGTTGCTAAAAGGTGGTGTGCCAGAAGAAGAGGTGATGGGTTCGATTCTGGAACACGTTAGTCGGCACATTGCGACCTCTCACGGCGCAGAAGGTGGCAGCGATGTGTCTAAGCTTATCAATGGACTCAGAGTCGGACGCAAATACAATGGTGCTGATAGACTCATCGCTGTTACGACTGCAGCGTGTTCCGCTGCAGGTCCCGCTTCAGAACGGCTTGAGGTTGTGCCGTTGCCAGAGCCTGTTGCGTGGGAAAAGATTAGTCGATGGGTTCGGAACTTTTCTTATGAAGGGCAGTCGGGACGCATTGAACGGTGTTTGTTCACCGCATATCACAAGGGTGATGCAGATAAGTTGTCCGCGCTCCTCTTTGAGTGTGCAGTTGAACCGCATTTTATTGACGCACCGGATATTCCGCTCTATGTGAGTTATCTCGCTGAAGTTGTTGATGAATTTGGGTGGGAATACGCGGCAGAGTTGTTCTTCTATCTCGGAGCCCAACTCGTTGGACATCGCCCAGATGATCCAGAACGGTACCGTAGAGACGCTATCGGATTTATGAGAGAGATACTTCCGGCCATCGAAGGTGCTACCTTAGACCAAAATACTGAATTTGACGAAGACGCGTTTGTTGCGGCACTCACGAGTGTCAATCTTGAGCGGTCTTTTAAGGCAGTACAAGCCGTCTTGGTTAATGGTGTCAAGTTAGACAGAGTTATTACAACACTTGTTTTGCTTGCAGCTGACCGCATGGCAAATACGCCTGTAAATGTGGATGCTGGTTGGGAAAACTTAACGATGGAACTCAATCTCGCGGCATCATTACGGAGTGCACAACAGATTGGTGGAAATCTTGTTACAGCGAAAGGGATTTTCCACGTTGCGTGGCAAATCTTCGCGGATCGCTGGATAAACATTCCCGCGCGAGTGCTCAGTGAACCCTTGCGTGAAGAAAAGTTAGATGTCGCGAATGAGGCAGAAGGGCTCAAGGATATTGTTAATACAGTTGAGACGCTCGATGTTCAAGGTGTCGGCCCAAAAGTGTTGGGTTACCTAAACGCGGGTTATTCTGCTGATCGGCTGATGGAAGAGATCGGTCATACCGTGCTGTGGGATGATACGGGAAGTGAGGTCCTACCGACGCTGCGCACCGTGTTTGAGGAATGGAAGCATGCGGACGGACATCCGGCACAGTCCCAATTGTTGGTCGGACTCGCGCGCTACGTCACGGATATCCGATCGAACACGGATAACAAATCCGCCGCGACGACTGCGATGCGGTTTGCCGAAGGCAGAACAACAATTGAGGTTTTTGAGGAGTAGGATCTTATGGATCAAAACGCTTGGCACTTCCCACGGACAGAGTATATTGAGGCTGTGAATAAAGGGGACGCGAACCGCGTCAAATCCTTGTTAGCAGATAACGAGGCACTCCTTGAGTCCATTGATGCGCCTTGGTTTGCTTTTGATGCGCCTGCTGTTGTGTTTGCCGCTTCAATGGCGAATCGTCCGCTCGTGGAGGTGCTGCTTGATGCCGGTGCAGACATCAACGCTAAAAGTTCTTGGTGGGCAGGTGGCACTTCAGCACTCCAGCACGCAGCGGGTTCGATGCTGGCTTACAACAGGGAGTTGGCTGAGTATCTCATTGAACGCGGTGCGACGGTTGACGCACATGCCGCAGCGGGTTTGGATATGGCTGAAACGCTTGAAGCCTTGATCCGTGAGAATCCGAATGTCGTTAAGGCATTGGGATCCGATGGGATGTCGCCGCTTCATTTCGCAGCGACACCACGAATTGCTGAGATCCTACTCAAGCACGGAGCAGATATCAACCTACGCGATCGAGACCATTATGGCACTGCAGTACAATGGACAATGAGAAGACGAGCTGATGTTTGCCGCTATCTTCTTGAACAGGGTGCTGAGGCGGATGTTGTCCTCTATTGTGCGATGGGCGACGTTGAACGCGCAGGGGCGGAATTTGAAAAAAAACCGGAACTCCTCAACCTCCGAATTAATGTGAAATCCCCGAAAGGCTACGTCATACCAACATTGGAGTCGCCTCAAGTTGAGGAAGTCCCCGGTGGGCATGTTTATGCCTATCAAGTCGGACCTACCATGCCGCTGCTTGAGATCGCTCTGCAGTCTAAGCAGCCAGCAATCGTTGACCTGCTCATCGATTCAGGTTATGAGATCAATTTGCGGGATTGGTATGTGCTTGTTGGACAGGGACCGAAGCGGTTTGATACATTCGTGAAAGGGCTGCTTTCCAAAGGATGGGACATCAACGCGCGTCAGAAGCATCGGCGTGGCATGTGGACACCGCTACATTGGGTAGCACAACGCGGTTTAACGAACGGTGTCGCCTGTTTATTGGCAAACGGTGCTGACCCGAATGTAACTGATGATAAAGGGCAAACACCGCTACACTTCATCGCGCAGAAGGGTGTCGGTAAAAACCAAGCGAAATTGTTGATTGAACACGGGGCGGATCCAAACGCACGTGATGATACGGGACAAACACCGTTGGATTACGCCAAGAAAGCGAAACGGAAAACGGTTGCAGATTTCCTAACGAAATTAGGGACGAAAAACGACAAGTAACCGACATCTGCTAAATTACCATAGCCGGTGTTTTTTAGGCTAATCCAGTGTTAGGAGGATTTGGGAATGCAATACGATGACAATTCACCGTTCTATAAATTGCTTGCTACGAAATATAAAGAAGAAGAGGAAACTCTCGGCATTTCTATTGTCGAAGCGCATCCAGAAATTGCGAAATTGACGTGGCCCGGGCCCGATGAACAAGGGCAGCCATTTGTCAAGGGCAGTACCGCGCTGCATTACGCTGCCAATGACGGAAAAGATCAACTTGTTCTTAAACTTCTTGAACATGGATCGGATATTAATGCAAGTGGGGCAAACTGGTACCGATCTGTGCTTTCTTGGGCGGCAAATAATGCGAGGATTTCGACGATCCGGCTACTTCTTGAAAACGGGGCGGATCCAACATCCCTTGATGCGCTACATGCCGCAGCATTTGGTGGTTCCTCTTGCGGTGAAGGCAGAGAACAAGAATATGCAGAAACATTGCAAATCCTGATTGACGCAGGTGCCGATATGAATGATTGCCGTCATTATCAGAACCAAACCCCACTTCGGACTGCTTTAATAAGCGGGAACAGAGGTGCGATTGTATATTTACGCGGGATTGGTGCTCCAGAAGCATAGAATCTACTTACGCTGTCAATGTGTTTGATGGCAAAGTAGGTTGGATAGGATGGAATGAAACCTAACAATTGAATTTGCGATATGCACATTAGTTTTCGGTAAGAACAGATGTCTCTTACCTTCATATCATAGGAGAAAGTATAGTGTTATCCGAAAATGGAAATTTCGTCAAAGTCGCTGCCCTCAGTGAAGTAGCAGACGGGAAACCGAGGGCAGTCAGAGTTGAAGGACATAGTATCGCGCTCTTTCAGCATGAAGGTGCTGTCTACGCGACAGATAATCAGTGCCCGCACATGGGGTATCCGTTGGTGAGAGGACGTGTCAGAAAAGGGGTCTTATCGTGTGATTGGCACGGTTGGAGTTACGACATGGAAGGTGGTGGATGTTTTACCGGCGGTTGTGATGACCTCGCCACATTCCCCGTTGAAGTTCGCAATGGTGATATCTATGTAGATGTTGCCAGCGGTGGAAAGAAACGCGATGATGCCCATTTTTTGTTATTGAAAGAGGGTTTGCTATCCACGGACAGTTGGACGCTTTCTAAAGCTATCGCCATTATGTTAGCAAAAGGCGTTTCGGAAGAAGAGACGTTGGAAATCATGGTGAAGCACATGGGACACCATATCTCTACAGATGAGGATGCCTTCAATGGGGGTCGGAAGTTGGCGATGATGATGAACGGACTTAAAGTCGCGCACATGTATCAACCTGAAGATCGCCTAATCCCACTGATGATGTCTGCGTCAGGCGCAGCGGGTAGACTCGGTGATCGACCGGACCGCCAGCCCTTGCCGCCACCTGTTGACTGGGAAAAAATCGAAAACTGGATTAGGGTGTTCACTGCCGATAAAGAGTGGGAGGGTATTGAAAAATGCCTTATCACCGCACGACAATTGGGAGGACATGATGGGAAAATCATTCCGCTTTTCTTTGAATGTGCGGTTGAGTCCTTTTTCCTTAACCATTCTAACAACTTTATCAATCTCGCACACCTTGCTGAATTACAAGAGCGATTTGGATGGGAGTTAACGGGCGAATTAGTCTGCAGTCTCGGTGCCAAAACACTTGGGCAAGGGCGCGGTAGACCGGGTGAACTTCACCGTGAAGCCATCCAAAAAATGGAAGAAATTGACCATATCTTTGATGAACTGCCGCAAGGCACATCAGCCGAGAATGCTGCTGATTACGACGAAGACAAATTTTCAGCAGCACTCGTGAGTGGTGATCTCGATGAAGTTTTTGATGCTGTAACGGAAAATCTTACCGCTGGGGTCCCTATTAACACACTCGCGACAACTATGGTCATGACAGCAGCGGATAGGATGGCACGCACACCTGTCAACATGAGTCCGGGGTGGTGGGATCTAAAAGATGAGATGGAGTTGGGATCGACGGTGAGAAAAGTGCTCCGGTACGGCGGAACTAAAGTCGCGGCGAAGGCACTCTACCATGCTGCATGGCGGTTTTTCAACAACCGATGGCTTAACATCCGCCATCAGCCGATCACAGAAGCAAGAATATCTACAACGCCTGTATCATTTGATGAAGACGCAGCGATCACCGCAATTTTGGATGGAATTGAATCTGTCCGCATCCAAGAAATTGGGCGGCGTACCCGTGAATATCTGAATGCGGGAGGTTCCGCAAAGCGATTAATGACTGAGATGGGACTATGTATCCTCAAAGATGATAACGGCGAAGAGCTCCTCAGTTCAATCTACATTGTGTCTGATGAGTGGAAAACGTGCGAGTCGCATCCTGCCAGAAATCAGTTGATAGTCGGGTTGGCACGCTGGGCGACGGATATCCGTAGAAACGCTGGAAATGATTCCGCTGTCCAGACGGCCCATCGTTTCGCGCGCGGTGAAACCGCGACGGAACTGTATGAATAGTCAATTTATGGGTATAGTAGGGCGGGGTTGCTGTGCCTCAGCCCTACTTTTTTATCATCGAACGCGCGTTAGTAGGTTGTTACACTTTTTACCAAATTATTTTTTTTTTGAGAAAAAAAGATCAGAGAAAATGTCTGTAAACCCTTACGGCCATTATAGTTAAACCGATACCGTCTATACATT
>VXXH01000856.1 GCA_009835515.1 Candidatus Poribacteria bacterium | reverse complement strand
GTTTCCGTTATGAACACATCTAAAACGGTTTCCTCGATTTCAAGTGCTTCCGTTTTGAACGTCTCAATATGAAATCCAATCGCCGAGGTCGCGTCAGTTACAGCATCCTCGTATAAGACCAAGAGGGTAGGCAATATAACTGTCTTTGTGCTCTTGAAAAATAATCTTGAATGCTCACATTTATGATTTTCCTCACTTTTCTATCATCAATTGTACTACACTCTGGCTTAAAAATCAAACCTTTTCAAGTGGCGGATTGTATATGTGACAATACACTTTAACACGTTGTCTCAGGTGAATATGCGTGTGAATACAGAGTTCCACCCTAACAGGAGAAAAAGTAAATCGATTTCAGTACTTTAGGTTTGACTCTTTTCATCGGGTTTGATAAAATGCTTGGAAATACGAGAAATAGTAAGGGTAATCTAAAGCGAAGATGATAACCAAGGCTACAAGGAGATAGGCAGTTCCTCCAACCCTTTGCCTAATTTTCTATGCAAATTACTGACATTGAAGCGATTCCGTTGCGTGTGCCTTATGAGGAACGGATTCGGACACAATACTATCACTTTGCAATGACTGAGTTAGTCACGGTCTACAAATTTCATACCGATATGGGTCTCATCGGTCTCGGAGAAAATCCGGGACCGCCTTTTGACCAAGAGGTGTTGGACACCTATCTCGGTACAAACCCGTTTGATCACGTCATGGGAGAGGGACGTTTTAACCTTGATATGGCGTGCTATGATTTGATGGGAAAACATCTCGACTTACCAGCATGGAAACTGATGGGACAGCAGGTCCGGCAGTGGGTTGCGATGGGATGGTGGATGCCGTGTATGTCTCCTGAAGATACTGCCGACGAGATTCAAGTTGCCGCTGAACGTGGATATCGCGGTCTGAAGTGTAAGGCACGTGCATTCTACGATGTCATTGAGCAATCGAATGCAATTCAAGAGGTTGCCCCTCCTGACTTTCGCGTGGAGTTTGACTTCAACGGTTCGTTGATTAACGTTGAGAAGGCACTGCCTATCCTGCGAGAGTTAGAGAAGATTCCCGTTGTCAAAGGTCTTGAGGAACCGATTTTTGCGTATGATGTGGAGGGCTGGCGGCGGTTGCATCAGGAGATTCGTATCCCGTTTTATTTGCACGGTGTCGGTGTTATTCGAGAAGGCGCGTCGCGTCAACCTTCGGGTCCTTGGATTGGACTCCGGGCCGGTGATTTCGACGGTGCGCTATGTAGCCACGAGAGCATCAAAAGCGCGTTGGCATCGGGTTGGGCTTTTGCTGCCGCGAACACGCCGATTCTACTACAGTATGTCGGTACCGGTATCACCGCAGCATTTGCGTGCCATCTGGGGGCGGTGATGCCAACTGCCACACTGCCGGGTGTTACTGCCAGCCACTCTTATGAAGACGACTTAATTATTACGCCGCATAAAGTCCAGCGCGGGTTTATGCAGGTGCCAGAGGGGCCCGGCTTGGGTGTTATGTTAGATGAAGATGCTGTGAAACGTTATTCCCAAACGCCTGAACCGCAATGGGAACGACATATCTCTGTCGTCACCTTACCGGGTGGTATAAAGCACTACTACCGAAACCTGCAACAGGCGGAACGCCTCATGAAGCAGGGCGTGGATGAATCTTATGCGCCGGGTGTGCGTCTGGACGAATGGGAAGATGACGGTAGCGAAGCGTTTGACACGCTGTTCAAGCGGCTACAGGAGAATGACTGGCCTGTGTGGGACGCATCGGTTTAATGTTGGTTTCACTACGATGCCGATGACCTCAAGAGACATGAAAAGTCGAGAATTAATCCTTTCTTGTGCGTTTTCGGTGATTTCCGTTCAACCCAACCTACGTATGATTTATTCTCTTTGTGAGATAAGGAGAAAAGCAGGATGATGACCCCTGAACAACGGTATCTATTTGATGTTACTGGATACCTCCACCTGAAGAATGTTCTGAGTGCGGAAGAACTGGAAGCGGCACAAGCAGCGGCAAATGAATACATCAATACACCCACCGAAAAACTCCCCCCCGGATTTGATTCCAGCGAAAAAAACCTTCCCAACGGCTTTGCCTTTGCGAAACCCTTGGAAGCACTCACACTGCACCGATCGACTTGGCCCATCATCAAAGAGTTGACAAGGGATAAACCGCAACTCTTCCGCGGAACGATGATTGCGGATCGGGCGGGTGTGTCGGAGTCGGCTGAGGGGCTGCGCTTACATTGCGCACGCGAAGATTTTGGATGGCACTGCAATCGTTATGAGGTCCGGGAGGGTCGCATCTTTTGCGATGATTTTGTCGTTTTTCCGTACCTGTACGATGTGCATCCGGGAGATGGTGGATTGCTTGTTGTTCCCGGCACACACAAGACGCTTTTTGATCGACCGGAACACCTCTATAACAACGGAAAGATCGAAGATGCCGATGAGATTCCAGAAGGGGTGCTTAACATCACGCCGAAAGCTGGGGATGTAGTGATTATCTCTGAACTCCTGACGCACGGCGCGTTGCCTTGGAAACCAAAGGATCGGTATCGTTGCATCCTAACCTTACGCTATAGACCGCAACACCGCGGCGAGAGTCGCGTGTCTGAGGAGGTTAGGGGACGGCTCTCGCCGGAAACTTTGGAACTCATCTCCCGGGCAGATCACTATCACACGAAAGAGATAGTCAAACAGGATGTTGTTACATTGACATAATCAAGGTTACAAGCTCCTCCTACAAACTTTAATGAACCGGTCTCACTGCTGGCGCGCCGTGCTGCTCACACCACTCAGCGAGTGGACTTTCACTGCCGCTGGGAATGAATTCTTTCGTTTTCGTGAAGGGTTCACCAACCAAATACTGCTCAAGTGGCGTGAGTTTATCTAACAACGCCTGTTCCTGTGTCCGGTAGTCCATCGGCATCAACCATCGGTAACCGTAGCCAAACATTACACCTTTACGGATCTGGTCGGTTAAATTTGCAGCCCCTGCATGAAAAGTACGGTTTTCAAACAGTAGGCAATCCCCGGGTTGTAAACTCGCTTCGAGTGCGCCTTCGGGATCCGTCTGTCCTTTTGGAATCGGAACCCGTTCGAGGAGGTGATTGCTACCGGGTGCGACAAGTGTTACGCCGGAATTGGGTTCACTCAGATCGGTGAAGTAGTAGGCACACTTTAGCAGGATGCGTGGCACCCTGTTACCGTGTGTTGTCGTTGCCATGGCGTAGTCGCGATGCCAACCGGGTCTGCGAGTGGTATCGGGTGTGCCTTGGGGGTCCGGGTGTTTGTATATCAGGTGTGAGGTCATGAGTTGCAAGTGTGCACCGAGCAGCTGGACAACAACAGGAAGGATGGTCTTTTGCGTGAGTAGCGGGATGAAGGCATCAAGAATAGAGATGCTATTTCGGAAACTGTCGTATAATCCGTCGAAATTTTGTTGACGGTTCTCGCGCCGATCGCTCGCGATGAGCCGGTCACTTGCCTCAATGAGTCCGGCGATGGTGTCTGAGTCCAGCACATTCCGGACGATGAGATAGCCGTTGTCGTCAAAATGGCGGATATCGTCATCGGAAAGTGGGTGCCAGTCGAGGTTGATTAGTGTTTCGTTTGTATGTGCCATTGCTTCTCCTTCTATGCTTTATATCAGGATGCCAGATTAATCAACTTACGAAAATAGATCGTAGGACTCCGTGAGATTTTCAGAAAAAGGTCAGGACGGTTGTGCAATTCGCCCGGGGAATGAAAGGGTTGTGTTCTTCGCTTGCTCCTGTTAAAGTTAAGGTCTGTGATACTTACAAACCGATATTGATAGTCATCAAGAAATTCTTCCAATTCCCAAAATGACTTTCCTATACATCTGCAATAACTTACAAAACAGGACGCTCCTTTTAGTTGTTGAATAACATGTGATGCCAGTTTGGAGTCCATTTCTTGTGTCTCAATACAGATAATCCACTTTTTTCCGCGCTCGTCGTTGGATACAATCACGAAGTCAGCTCGCTTACGTTCGCCTCTTGATCCATTAAAGATAGTAAGCGGATTCTCAAAATCTTCTGCTCTAATAACAATAGAGTTATGAGGTAACCCTTTTATTTCCACAGTCATACCAGATTGCGAGTCGGTTAATTGAACAGAAGGTCTACCCTGTCTTGATTGTAACATAACTTGAGCATCAGGATTGAGCATTTCCTGCAGTATTTGTATGTCATTCACGAGACTTACTCTTCTCCCCACACAATATCATCCTGAATCCTATTCATGTCGTCAATCGTTTTGTCAAAGCTGTGGACTCCAATTCCGAACTTGGGATGAATCTTAGCCGGGACGAGTGTGTGCCCTCTTCTCCGTTTCTTTTGTCCCTCCTCTAAATCCAATAGTGCTTTTTCTGCCACATATACCTTAACCTGATCAGCGTTAATCAACTCACTTTTCTGATAGCCGTTTTCTTCAGCAACTCTTTTCAGGTGAGGTTTATCGTGGTTGAGCATGATGAGCGTATTGAGTTCCTTGACGATGTAATCGCTGTGGGTGGTGATGAAGACTTTAACACCCAAATTCACGAGCCTTGCAAAAAGTCTGGCAATACGACGTTGATTTTCTGGATGGAGACTTAATTCAGGTTCGTCTACCATAAGCAGATCATCTTTCTCCGCAATACAATTGAGATAAAAACTGAGATCTAAGAGGGCGCGGGCAGAGCTTGAGCTTTCAACCATCGTCAGTTTTGAACGCGTCCCTTTGGGAATGTAGTAAAGTTGATCGTTTTGGGTGATAACATATTCACCCCCGATAATGTCCGCGAAGTCTTCCAAGATTCCAGGATGTTCTTTTGCGATGAAACTCTTTCTTTTTCCAATATCTTCAAGTTGGCGAGTAAAGTTAACATTGTCTTCTACAGGTTCAGGATAATTTTGGTACGCTTTGAACAGCAATTCTCTTAGATCAGTCTTTTGATCCGCTTGTCCCATTTCTTCAACGAGTCGGTTCCGAGCAAAATTGAGTTCCTTGCGAAAAATTGCAACCCCGGTACGCTCGGCTGAGGAAATAAAAGGTCTGGGAAAAGAATTAGAAAAAATGGCATCGCAGATTATACGACCCATGACATCCTCTGCAAAAATGGATTCAATTCCCGGACTGCTCTTTCTGTCAACAACTAAAGTAAATACTAACTCCTCACTCCCTTCTTCCTTTGAAGCAATAAGAAACGGTTCTTGATTAATTTTCGTTTCGTGCTTAAATCCGTGATCTTGCAAGTGAATCGTGCTTGGTTCAATGTGAAATTCACTGTTATGAAAGGTGCCTTCAGTGGCTGCAAAAATTTTATCCAATTGCTCAGGGTACCTTTTACATGCCTCTGCAAGCATCTGATTGGCCTTTTCGATATATTGTGCCAGATTAATCTTAAGGGCACCATCCGTAAGCAAATTATGGATAAGGTCATCATTAATCGAAACATGAATAAATTTACGCCAAGACTCCAAGAAACTGTACAGTGCATAGGTCGCGTAAGTTTTGCCGGTGTTATTCTCACCACAGATAAGCGTCAAATCACCCAGTGAGAATTCTGCGTGCTTTAAAATACCAATGTTTTTTAAGCGTACTGTCAAACTCATATTGATACCTCTACAATTGTCGTTATGTCATCATCGTCTATGATTTTTCTTACTACTTGGTTGAATCTCTGCGGATCTTTGAAATACAATTTGGCGTTATCAACGACGCTCTTCAACAACGCGAGATCGTTTTGCTCTACGTCCTCGACTTTCAACAAGTTCTGAATGTGCTTTTCGTTGAAGGTCCCATATAATTGACC